>DAOUCU010000016.1:0-1527 GCA_034431935.1 Dehalococcoidia bacterium
GGTATATTTTTCGGCCATACCCGTGGTGTTGAGAAGATAGAACTCGGTGAAGGCATCGCCCGGCTTTGGCCTGGCCGATACGTAGACCGAAGCCCCCAGCGCCAGAATAACACTCAGGGCGAGGGCCACCACCAGGACCCGGTCGATGCCGGCAGCCTTCCGCCACCATGATAGACTCACGGCGAACTGCGGCGCCGCTGGCTCGCCCACGGCCAGTCTGCGGCGGCGCAGGCCGGCCACAATGGATAGAACCACCGTGAAAACCAACACAGAAACCGTTGTCGAGGTGATGGTGATTCCCCACCAAGTGTAGTTCAGGAACAGGCCGATGATGATGACGGCGGCGGCGCTTGTCCCGATGCTCAAAGCTATCCGCTCTGTCCGACCGGGGCCTGTCCTTTTCGGGAACAGGGCGGCAGTCAAGACATACCCGGGAAAGAAAAGTACCGCCGGTATGCCAAGAATGATGCGCAGGGCAGTCATCTGGCTTGTGGAAACCAGCACCGCCAGCACGCAGACAAGCGCATCAATTAACAGCAGGTCGCTATAACGCTTCAACAGACGCCGTGCTCACTTAGCAAGGGTGACGTATGCTTTACCGCAGGCATTTCATTAAAGTATACTACATACGACGGTCAGGCTGGAGCGCTTGAGTTAGGAGTCAAGTGCTGTACCGGCCTGGCTCGATTTTATGAATACGATGAAAGCGCTGGTGCTGTCAGGCGGCCGGGGCACCCGTCTCCGCCCCCTCACCACGACCACCCCGAAACAGCTCCTTCCGGTGGCCAACAAACCTATACTTGGCTACGTCATCGACCAGGTCATTGAAGCCGGCATTACTGACATCGGCATTGTCATTTCCCCGGAAACCGGCCATCTGATTAAGTCAGAAATTGGAGATGGCTCGAAATGGGGAACAATATTCACCTACGTCCAGCAGGACCAGCCGCTCGGTATTGCCCATGCCATCAAGACCGCCCGGAGGTTCCTTGGCGATTCGTCTTTCCTGATGTTCCTCGGCGACAACCTCATCCAAGGCGGCGTTAAAGACCTTGTTGATGAGTTCCGGCAGACCGGGCCGGAAGCCCTGATTCTCCTGAAAGAAGTGCCCGACCCCCGCATGTTTGGTGTTGCCGAGGTTGACGGGCATGGTAATATCGTGAGACTGACTGAGAAACCGAGGGAGCCCAGGAGCAACCTCGCCGTTCCCGGCGTCTACCTGTTCTCACCCGAAGTGCATAACGCCGTGGACGGCATCCAGCCTTCGCGGCGCGGGGAGCTTGAGATAACGGACACCATCCAGAGGCTGATTGATTCCGGCAAGGTGGTAAGGAGCCGCATTCTTAAAGGCTGGTGGCTTGACACCGGCAAGAAAGACGACCTGCTGGAAGCTAACCGCGTGGTGCTTGACGAGTATATGAGACTTGATGTCAGAGGCGAAGTTGACAGCGCCAGCCGGCTTGTCGGCAGGGTCGAGGTGATGGCCGGGGCCAGGGTTGAGAACAGTCTGGTACGCGGCCCTGTTTC
>DAOUCU010000017.1:0-44183 GCA_034431935.1 Dehalococcoidia bacterium
TCCCTCTGGTGGTTAGAGCGAGGTGGTACCACCCGTTCCCATTCCGAACACGGAAGTGAAACGCCTCAGCGCAGACGATACTGAGGAGCACTTGGGAAAATATGCCACCGCCAGGGGTTTTTCTTTTTCCGGTTACTTCCCCTCAAAGGTCGCGGTCTCACCGCTCTGCCAGAACGACTCTATTCCGGGCTAGCCGAACCTCTCCGCGTTAAGCGCCCAGATCGAAACGATAATTGCCAGGGTAACGAATACCCAGCCGGCAAGGAACAGGGCTATCTGGAACCACTCGTCCGGGGCTGCTCCAAACAGCGCCGCGAAGGTATAAGCGGTCCCGAAGCTGGCGAATCCCGCCGCGAACAATATCCAGAATCCGAGCGCATCCCCGGCCTTGCCAGTCGTGGCCACGAAGCCGACGATACAGGCCACAAAGAGCACCCAGGAGAACCCCATGCCTATGTAGTCAGTCAACGGTATTGCCATCAGCACCCCGAACGTATTCGCTGTGCCGGCCCCCCTTCACGCACAGATTATAGCATGGCCGCACCAAGCACCCCCACCCCAGCATGTCCCGTTAATTATTTTATGTTAACGTAACATCTAATCCAATCGCGCGCCGCTTTTCTTGCCGTTTGACGCTGTCATACTCGCAGACTATAATTAGCATTCGGGAGCCGGAACCATGGCAAGCAGGTTTGAGAAGTTCTCCGAGCGGGCTCGCCGCGTACTGACAAGAGCCCAAGAAGAAGCCCAGCGGTTCGGTCATAACTACATCGATACCGAGCATATCCTGCTGGGCCTGATTTCCGAAGAAGACGGCATCGCTGCCAAGATACTCGGCAACCTCGGCGTCGTCCTCAGCAAAGTTCGCGGGGCCGTTGAGTTCATCGTTGGTCGCGGAGAGAAGCAGGCTTCCGGCGAAGTGGGATTAACCCCGCGTGCCAAGCGCGTCATCGAGCTGGCCGTCGAGGAGGCCCGGCGCCTCAACCATAACTACATTGGCACGGAGCACATCCTGCTCGGTCTCCTGGCCGAAGGCGAAGGGGTCGCCGCCGGCGTCCTCGAGAGCTTCGGCGTTAACATCGACCGCGCTCGTGCCGAGGCATCACGCTTGAGCACCCAGAGCCCGTCGGCCCAGGCCTACGCTGCCGCTAAAACGGCTACCAAGACCCCGACCCTCGACCAGCTTGGCACTGACCTCACCGCCTCAGCCCGCGCCGGCAAGCTGGACCCGATCATCGGCCGCGGCAAGGAAATCGAACGGGTCATCCAGATACTCAGCCGCCGCACCAAGAACAATCCGGCGCTTATCGGCGAACCCGGCGTCGGCAAGACAGCCATCGTCGAGGGGCTGGCCCACCGCATCGTAGCCGGAGATATCCCGGAGACGCTCCAGGGCAAACGCATCGTAGCCTTAGACATCGGCGCCCTTGTCGCCGGCACCAAATATCGCGGCGAGTTTGAAGAGCGGCTCAAGCGCGTCATCGACGAAATCAAGGGGGCCGGCAACTGCATCCTGTTCGTCGATGAGCTCCACACCATTGTGGGCGCCGGTGCCGCCGAAGGTGCTGTTGACGCATCCAATATCCTCAAGCCGTCCCTCTCCCGCGGCCTGGTACAAATAATCGGCGCCACGACCCTCGATGATTACCGCAAGCACGTTGAAAAAGACCCGGCCCTTGAGCGGCGCTTCCAGCCGGTGCTGGTCGCCGAGCCGACCGTAGAGGAAACCGTGGCCATTCTCAAGGGAATCAAATCGCGCTACGAGGAGCACCACAAGCTCATCATCACCGAAAAAGCGCTCGAGGCCGCGGCTAATCTGGCGTCGCGCTACATCCCCGACCGTTTCCTGCCGGACAAAGCCATCGACCTGATGGACGAGGCGGCTTCACGCGTCCGTATCAAGCAGGGCATAGCGCCCATCGGCCTCACCGAGGCTCGCCGTGCCCTGGAGAAAGTGACCCGGGAAAAGGAAATGGCCATGAAGGAGGCAGCCACCAAAGACCCTGCGGCCGCCCACAAGCAGTACGAATACGCCGCAGAGTTACGCAACCGTGAAATCCAGCTCCAGGATAAAATCAGGATGATGGAGCAGGAGTGGCACTCCGAGCGCAACAAGGAGAAGAAGGCAGAGGTGGGCGACGAGGACATCGCCGAAGTCGTCAGCATGTGGACCGGCATCCCGGTGGTCCGATTGACCACCAGTGAGTCCGCCCGCCTGCTCCAGATGGAAGAGGCCCTGCACCGCCGCATTATCGGTCAGGACGAGGCCATTGTGACCATTTCGAAAGCAGTCAGACGGGCCCGCGCCGGGCTGAAGGATGTGCGCCATCCGGTCGGTGTCTTCATTTTCCTCGGCCCCACGGGCGTCGGCAAGACCGAGCTGGTGCGTGCGCTCGCCGAATTCATGTTCGGCAGTGAGGACACCATGGTCCGGCTCGATATGTCGGAGTTCATGGAGCGGCATACCGTCGCCCGACTGGTCGGCGCGCCCCCCGGATATATTGGTTACGAAGAGGGCGGCCAGTTAACCGAAGCTGTCCGCCGCAAGTCCTACTGCGTCATCCTGCTGGATGAAATCGAAAAGGCCCACGATGAGGTTTTCAACATCCTCCTTCAGATATTCGACGACGGCCATCTCACCGACGCCAAGGGGCGGCGCGTCGACTTCCGCAACACCATCATCGTCATGACCAGCAACGTCGGCGCTGAGCTTATCAAGAAGGACATGACCATCGGGTTCACCACCCAGAGCGAAGCCAAGACCCGCGAGATGGAATACGATAAGATGAAGGAGCGGGTGCTCGGCGAGCTCAAAAAGCGCTTCCGGCCCGAGTTCCTCAACCGCATCGACAACGTGGTCGTTTTCCATTCACTGACCAAAGAGCATATCCGTCAGATTGTAGACCTTATGCTCGGCACCGTGGCCAAGTCCCTCCAGGAGAAGAACATCAAACTGGAGGTCACCGACGCCGCCAAAGACCTGCTGGGCGAGAAGGGCTACGACCCGGTCTTCGGCGCCCGGCCCCTGCGCCGCACCATCCAGACCATGCTCGAAGACCAGCTATCCGAGTCTATCCTGCGCAATACCTTCCACGCCGGCGATACGGTGAAGGTCGACCGCGACGGCGATAAGCTCAAGATAGAGGCGGTCATCCCTGCTGAACCGGTGGGGGCCGGCACCGGCACGTCTAAACCAGAGTAACACGTCATCAGTCCGCTATACCTCTACCCCCCGCCAGATTGAGCAACCGCCGGACCCGCCTAAAGCCGCGGTCAAGGCGCCGAAATGACACCAGTTTGACGACACGCTATAATCGTGCCCACGTACCTGCGCATGACTTTGCTCATCAGCACGGAGGTCTGCTCTGGCTCGCGAGAATGTTGAATCACCATTACACGGGAAAGTGAACAGAGTTCACGTCAGCGCCGGCGCTGTGATCAGCGAAGGCGATAAACTATGCACCATCGAATCAATGAAGATGGAGAACCCTATCCTGTCACCGGTCAGCGGCAAGGTTGTTGAAATAAAGGTGAGCGCCGGGGAGAAGGTAACCAGCGGCCAGGTTCTCGCCATTATCGAGTATTAGCCGGTACCAACCAGAGAGGCTGTCGCTTGGAAAAGGCTAAGACCAAAACCATCTTTGTCTGCCAGCAGTGCGGCAGGGAAAGCTTCAAGTGGCTCGGCCGATGCCCTAACTGTCAGGAGTGGAACAGCTTCGTCGAAACACTTCAGGCGCCGGTGAGACCTGCGGCACCCCGAACCGGGCTGTCTGCCACCACACCGCAGGAGCTTTCAAAGGTCAAAGACGAAACGGGCAGGCGCATCGCCATGCCCATCGCTGAGTTCAATCGCGTCCTTGGCGGCGGGCTTGTCCCGGGGGCACTGGTGCTCATCGGCGGCGATCCGGGCATCGGCAAGTCTACCCTCCTCCTCCAGGTATCCGGCGCTATCGCCGCCTCGGGCGGCAGTGTTGTTTACGTCTCTGGAGAAGAGTCCGTCCACCAGGTCAAGCTCCGGGCACAGCGGCTTGGCATCACCGGCGACCGCCTTTTCCTGCTGGCCGAAACCAGCCTGCCAGCCATTCTGGATCAGCTCGAATACATGTCACCGGACATGGTCATTGTTGATTCAATTCAGACGGTGTATATAGACGATATCTCCAGTGCTGCCGGAAGCATCGGCCAGATACGGGAGTGCGCCGCCGCCCTGATGCGCTGGGCCAAGCCGGCCAACGTGCCGGTACTCATTAGCGGTCATGTCACCAAGGACGGCGCTATCGCCGGCCCGCGGGTGCTGGAACACGTTGTCGACGCTGTTCTCTATCTTGAGGGCGAGCAGTTCAGCACCTTCCGCATCCTCCGCGGCGTTAAAAACCGTTTCGGCTCGACCAACGAAATCGGCGTTTTCGAAATGACCGAGAAGGGCCTCAAAGAGGTTGAAAACCCATCCCTTGCTTTTCTTTCCAGCCACGAAGAGCCGGCTGTGGGTACGGCTGTCGTCCCGACTCTCGAAGGGAGCCGCCCTCTTCTGGTTGAGATACAGGCCCTGACGACACTCTCGGTCTACCCGCCGCCGAGACGCATGGCCAATGGTATCGACCTCGCCCGTCTCCTCCTGATTGCCGCCGTTCTCGGCAAGCGCACCGGCCTCAAGCTGGCCACTCAGGATATCCTCGTTAACGTGGTTGGAGGGCTCAGAGTCAACGAGCCTGCCGCCGACCTTGCGGTAGCCCTGACCATCGCTTCCAGCTTCCGTGAGGCTGGCGTCCTGCCCCGGATGGCCGTAATCGGCGAACTCTCCCTGACCGGCGAGCTGCGGGGCGTGCCCCAGCTCGACCGCCGGATAGCCGAGGCCGCCAGGCTCGGCTTCGATAAGTGCCTGGTGCCTCGACTGTACGGCAAACAGTCCCCCTCCGCCAGCGGCATCCAGGTCATTCAGGCGGGCACCATCAACGAGGCGCTCCGCGCCGGGTTATCCCAACCGAGGAAAATCGCAAATGAGCCATAAGGATGTTGCGGCTATCATCGTCGCCGCCGGGCGGAGCCGGCGCATGGCGGGTACCGACAAGACCTTTGCAGAGCTTGGCGGCCGTCCGGTAGTATCATGGTCGCTGGATACTTTCGAAAGATCCCCTGCCATCAACCAGATTATCCTTGTACTGAATAAAGACAATTTTGAGGCTGGCCGGGAACTGGTCAGGTCCAGCCTGAGGTCGGGGCTGACTCAAGTCTGCCTCGGCGGTGAGCGCCGGCAGGACTCAGTAAAAGCCGGCCTGGATATGGTCAAGAGGGCTGAATGGGTCATCATTCACGATGGTGCCCGGCCGTTCGTCACCCGCAAGCTGGTGGAGGACGGACTGAAAGCCGCCCGGGAGACCGGCGCAGCTATCGCCGCAGTACCAGCCAGAGACACGGTAAAGCTGGTACGCAAGAATCTCACGGTATCTCGCACCATACCGCGCGAACGAGTCTGGCTGGCGCAGACACCCCAGGTCTTCCGCTACGATATAATTAGGCACGCCTATGACGGCAGTTCCGGAGATGTGACCGATGATGCGGCGCTGGTGGAGAAGCTCGGCTTCAGCGTCAGGCTTTATCATGGCTCATATCTGAACATGAAAATCACCACACTTGAAGACCTTGTGCTGGCCCGGAGACAGGCCCGCACCATAGCCAGGGAGACAACTTGACTAGAGTCGGCATTGGCTACGACACCCACCCGCTGGTGGTGGGCCGTAAGCTCATTCTCGGCGGTGTTAACGTGCCTTTTGAACGCGGACTTGCCGGGCACAGCGATGCTGACGTCCTCACCCACGCCATCATGGATGCCCTTCTTGGAGCCGCATCGCTCGGCGACATCGGCACCCATTTCCCGCCGACTGACGAGCAATATCGCGGGATATCGAGCATGATACTGCTCAGCCGTGTCGGTGAAATGCTGGCCGAGAAGAACTTCAAAATAAGCAATATCGATTCGACGGTCGTCGCTCAGAGACCCAAACTGGCGATATACCTCGACCAGATGCGGCTGAATATCAGCCAGACACTTGGGCTAACGGTTGACCGGGTCTCAGTCAAAGCGACGACTTCAGAAGGGCTCGGCTTTATCGGCCGTGCCGAAGGCATGGCTTCCTTCGCCATCGCCCTGATTGAGGAGAGCCGGCAATGGGCTACCTGAAGAGCGTCAAGCGCGATATTCAGACTGTCTTCGAGCACGACCCCGCCGCGCGGAACACACTCGAGGTCCTCCTCGCTTACCCCGGTTTTCATGCCCGGCAGCTCCACCGGCTCGCCCATACCCTCTGGAACTGGAGGCTCAAGACGCTGGCACGCCTCGTTTCGCACTTCAGCCGGGCCGTCACCGGCATCGAAATCCACCCGGGGGCCAAAATCGGCGAGGGTTTCTTCATCGACCATGGAATGGGCGTGGTCATAGGCGAAACCGCCGAAATCGGTGACAACGTGCTTATGTATCACGGCGTATCCCTCGGCGGCACCAGCATGCAGAAGAAGAAGCGTCATCCTACTATCGGTAACAACGTCGTTATCGGCGCCGGCGCCAAGATCATAGGTGCCATCACCATCGGCGACAATGTCAAAATAGGCGCCGGCTCGGTCGTCATCAAACCTGTCCCCCCGAATGCCACCGTCGTCGGCGTTCCCGGCCGGGTGGTTGAAATACGCAACCCGGACACCGATACTGTAGAGAAACTGCCTGACCCGGTCTGGGAGAACATTCAGAGTTTGACCGAGCGGGTAACGCAGCTCGAGAAGCAACTTAGCGAATTACTGGCTCAAGACAGGAGACAGAAAGCCGGACAATGAAAATCTACAATACGCTATCCGGTCAAAAAGAAGATTTCCAGCCGCGCGGCAAGCCGGTGACCATGTACGTCTGTGGTGTCACCGTATACTCCAGCAGTCACATCGGCCACGCCATGAGCTACATCATCTTCGATACCATTCGACGCTACCTGGAATACCGCGGCTACCCGGTCAGATACGTGCAGAACTTTACTGACATCGATGACAAGATTATCAACCGTGCCAATGAGCTGGGCATCGCCACCATAGACCTGGCTAACCGTTATATTGATGAGTTCCTGGCCGATTCCGATGCCCTTAATATCCGGCGCGCCGATGTCTACCCCAGGGCCACCGAGGAAATACCCAAGATAATCACCATCATCTCGGGGCTGGTGGAAAAGGGCTTCGCCTATCAGTCCGGCGGTGATGTCTACTTCCGAGTTAAAAAGGCGTCCGGATACGGCAAGCTCTCCCATCAGAGTCCGGACCAGATGATGGCCGGCGCAAGGGTCGAAGGCTCCGGTAAAGAGCACCCGCTTGACTTTGCCCTGTGGAAGGGCGCAAAGCCCGGTGAGCCTTCATGGCCCAGCCCGTGGGGCGACGGCCGTCCCGGCTGGCACATCGAGTGTTCCGCCATGTCTCTCAAGTACCTCGGTGAGACGATAGATATTCACGGAGGCGGCCAGGACCTGGTCTTCCCTCATCACGAAAACGAGATTGCCCAATCGGAAAGCTTCACCGGTGCGGTCCCCTTCGTCCGCTACTGGCTCCATAACGGCCTGCTCCAGTTCGGCTCCGAGAAGATGAGCAAGTCGCTGGGAAATCTGGTGACCATCCGCGAACTTCTCCAGCAACATACCGCCGATGGTCTACGGCTGTTCGTACTCAGCTCACACTATCGTAACCCGCTCACCTACAGCGAGGAGGCCCTCGACGCCGCCGAGCGCGGCATGGAGCGCATCCGGCAGGCGCTGGCTGTCCAGCCGGAACCCGGCGGTCACCCGCTTGACAGCCGACCATTCCGGCAAAAATTCATCGAGGCCATGGACGACGACTTCAACACGCCTCAGGCGATAGCTTCTCTCTTCGACCTTGTCCGGGAAGTCAACCGTGGCGGCGAGACCAAACAGAACATTGCTGAGGCACAGAACACTCTTCGGGAGCTCGCCAGCGTGCTTGGTTTCTCACTCAAGGGCAAGGTCGGGCCGTCGCTCGATGCCGTGCCTTTCATTGAACTGCTGGCAAAGACCCGTGAGGACCTGCGCAAGGCCAAACAGTGGGCGCTGGCCGACCAGATACGCAGGGAGCTGGCCGACCGCGGCATCATCATCGAGGACACCCCCAAAGGCCCCCAGTGGAAATACCGCGGATAGGAGAGAACTGCCGGCCAATTCTACCTTGTCCATTTCTCGATTCCGGACGAGCAGCCGGGTTGATATGCCTGCCCCGCAAGAATACAATATTGATACCACCCATCAAAGTAGATAGTGAACAGGAGGAGAAATTACTATGAAAGAACCCCCCAAGGCATCTGAGAAGCTAATGGACCTTTTGCAGATGGCTGTAGCGCGTGAGTTGCAGGTCGCCATACAGTACATGTGGCAGCACGTGCTCTGGAGCGGCGTCAAAGGCTTCGCCGTCAAGGATGCCTTCAAAAGCATCGCCATTACCGAAATGAAGCACGCCGAAATGATTGCCGAGCGAATCAACTATTTCCGCGGCATCCCCACCACCAAGCCTACCCCCATCTTCGTCGGCAACACCCTGGAAGAGATGGTAAAGCAGGATAAGAAGGACGAAATGGGCGCCATTGACCTCTACAATCAGATTATCGAGGTCGCCAGGGCCGAAGGCGACGAGGTCACCTACAAGCTTTTCCAGGGCATCCTCTCAGACGAAGAAGACCATTACGACACCTTCGCCATGCTTCTGGAGGGAATCTAGCCCCAGATAGCGCCTGTCCTGACCCGTGTATCACGTCCGGGGCCTGCGGCCGGCCGCAGGCCCCGGACCAGCAAAGACCGCCATGCGTTTCTTTGAATCCAAAGAGGCCCGCGAAAGAAGGCTTTACCGGGAAGCCTACGCTTCAATCTCCCATTCCCTCACCACCGGGATACCAAACCAGCGCCTGCGGGACATTTATCTCTCGTGGTTCGCCGCCGCCTCGGCAATGGCCGAGGATGTTGCCGGTAGTGTCGCCTGCCTCAGAAAAACACTGGACGCTCGCGACCTGGACCAGGCAACCCGCATCTGCCAGGTCCTCGCCCTCCCTATGGTCTCCGTCTGGTTCCGCAGTCTTGACCGGACCGTTAATCCTGAAGCTGACGAGAGACGCCGCCTGCGTAGCGCCGCCGTATCCAGCGTCTTTCATGCGCTTGGTGATGCATCACCAGAAACGGTAAGGGACTTCCTAAATCTTGATATCCAGTATAACTATGAAACAGACCTAGAGGAGGCCCGGGAGAAGTCCGGCGAGCATGGAGGGCCTCCCCGATACCCGGCGCTCATCATCTCGAAGCTGGCGGGTGTCACCGGTTTCGGCGATTACATCGACTGGTCAAAACAGGCTTTACCAGTGACGAAAGATGAGGACTTTATCTTCGTCAACACCGCCAAGCCATATGGTGAACTTGCCTACGACCTCAACGGCATCATCGCCATTGAGATGTCCATCCCCATCTACGGTGCCGAAATGTTCCGCGTCATGAACACCGCTGCGCGGGACGGCTGACGGCCGTCACCGGCGGAACTCCGAGAGAACCCTATCTTCGTACTCGAGGTCTACGTTATAACCAAGCTTCCCCGGCTCGAAGCGCGTGCCGCCGGGGCCGAGGCTTTCCCGCCACCAGCCGTATGTCTGCCTCATTCCTTCGGTGGTGGAGTATGCCGGCTGGAAGCCGAGCACTTCCCTGGCCTTCTGAATGCTGTAATAAGCACTCCTCTCCCACGGGAAAGGAAAAACCGGTCTATCCAGCTTACCCATCGCCTTTAACGGCACATGGACTTTGCGCGCAGTCACACCCATAGCCGCGGCGATTGCATCGATGTAGCCCTCAACGGTAACCGCTTCAGGCCCGGCGATGTTAAAGGCGTGCCCGATAGCTTCCCTCTTCCCAACCACCGTGATGTGAGCACGGGCAACATCGTCAACATGGACCAGATGCAGAAGAGTCTTCCCTTCACCCGGAACGATAATTTCCCGGCCCTGCGCCAGCCGCAGAAAGTAGCTGAACTCACGTTCATGCATCCAGTTCTCCGGCCCGTAGATGAAAGGGCATCTCAATATGGTAACCGGAAACCCGGACTCCCGGCACTTGGTGAAAAGATAGTCTTCGCACTGTGCCTTATTGACCTCGTAAGCTCCCGGACCAGCACCCTGAGCGGCGGCGCCAATACGCGGCGAGTCCTCGGTCACGGGGCCGACCACGTCTGCCGCATACACACCGCAGGTGCTGACAAAAACATAGTGAATGACCCGCCCAGAGAACAGTTCTACGGCCGGTACCAGGTTCCGCACCTCGTATCCGGTAATGTCAAAGACCGCTTCAAACTCCCGGCCATTCAGCGCTTTCTTAAAGCCATCCGCATCGCGCCGGTCGGCGTAGAGCCGCTTGACGCCCGGAGGCAACTGCGCCTGAGTACGCCCGCGGTTAAGAATGGTTACCTCGTGCCCCTGGCCGACAAGATAGCGCACCAGCCTCAGACCGACAAATCTTGTGCCGCCGAGGACCAGCAGTTTCATGGCACTCCCCTATACTACACGGGACGCACCCTGCACAGGAACCCGCGCAGGTTCGGCGTCCCCATTGCCGGGTCCACCGGCACGTCACTGGCCAGCATATTGACATTGGCTTCCTGCCAGCGCCCGCTATCGGTCACCGGCCGCTCCGGGAACCACCAGCCGAAGGCGGCGACCGCCACCCTGGGGTCGATATCGGCATCAAGCTCCAGTTTCTGCCTGATGCTGCCATGCGGAGTCTCAATGGCAACCATCTCGCCGGCCTTAAGGCCGAGGCGCCTGGCAGTCTCCGGGTTCAGCTTCACCACCGGCTCGGGTGCGAGCTTGCGCAGGCTCTTCACCATACGATGGCTGGCGTGCTGAAAGAAGGGGCTCTTGCCGCTGGTCAACACCAGCGGATATTCCCGGAACAGCTCCGGCGAGCCGAAAGGCGTCTCCGGCGGCTCCCTCATCACCGGCAGACCGTCATAACCCATCTGCTCGAGCCGTGATGATACCAGCTCGACCTTCCCGGAAGGGGTCCTGAAACCCTCTTTCTCATACTTGCGGTAGCTTTTTTCGGCGCGCAGCATCCCCATTTTTTTGAATTCCTGGTAGGTGAGTCCCGCCGGCTTGAGGATGGCATCAAGGGCACCCACCTCATCGTTCCAGAAGTATTCGCCCAGGCCCAACCTCTGTGCCAGACGGTTGATAATCATCACGTCCGGCAAACATTCCCCCGGCGGCTCCACCAGCTTCCGGCGGGCAGTAACCCATCCGTTCCGACCCGGGAACTGCCCGATATCATCATATTCCAGGTTGGTCGCCACCGGGAGAACAACATCAGCCAGCGCCGCCGTGGGACTCATAAAGAGGTCGGAGACAACAAGAAAGTCCAGCGCGCGGAATCCCTCCTCCGCAAGGCGGGAGTTGGCATAGGTCAGCAGTGGATTGGCACCGAAGACGAGGCCGGCTTTGAGCGGGTACGGCTTCTGCTCGATGATGGCCGGCATTGCCGCCTGACTGGCAACAAAGAACATGCTATCGGCAATCCTGTACTGCGGCGCCAGCGACTTCTTCCGCCACTCCAGTTGCTTCTTCGTCAGCATGAAGTCAGACGACTTCATCAGACCGGGGACCGGTGACGGTATAAGGTCGCCGCCCGGGACATCAAGATTCCCCGTGACCGCCCTGAGAATCGCAATGGCGCGGCATGTCTGAATGGTGTTGCTCGTGTGGTCGATGGCATTGCCCCACTCAATCGCCGCCGGTCTGGTTGAGGCATACAGCCGCGCCGCCCGGACAATCTCCGTAGCAGGTACCCAGGTAAGCTCCGACACTTTTAACGGCGTATATGAAGCCACAAAGTCCTGCAATTGCTCAAATCCCACCGTCCATCGGGAAACAAAGGCGCGGTCGTAAAGACCTTCACCGATTATGACGTTGAGCATGCCCAGGGCCAAGAGGCCATCGCTCCCGGGCCGAAGCCTGAGCCAGATATCCGCCTTCGCGGCCATCGTTGTCCGGCACGGGTCGACAACGATAAACTTTGCGCCGGACTCAACCGCCCTCCGGTACTGCACGCCGGTACCGTAATTCGAGTTGGTGTGATGAGTATTGCTTCCCCAGATGACCAAGCACTTCGGCGGGGTCTCGTAGTCCGGCAGGCAGGCGCTACCGAAGGTCAAAGTCGCGCCCTGGTCGCGGGGGATATGACAGACGTTTCCGGCTGACACCTGATTGGGCGTACCGAGAGCCGCAGCGAAACGGTAGAGGTAGGCAATGTCGAGCCCTCCACGGGACGCGCCGGTAAACAGGAGAATCGATTCCGGCCCGAAGTCACGGGCATAGCCTTTGAGTCTGTCGGCGATGAGGTCAAGCGCCTCGTCCATGCCGATCTCCTGCCACCTGTTTTCCCCGCGCTCACCGACACGTTTCAGCGGATGCTTCAACCGGTCCGGGTGATAGATGATGTCCTTGAAATTACGCCCCTTGGCGCAGATAGCGCCGCGGCTGAACGGGCTTTCCGGGTCGCCTTCAATGTCAACAATCCTGCCATTATCGATGGTGACGATAATGCCGCAGGTGCCGCCGCAGAGGCGTCCACAAAATGTTCTGATGACTTCGGACACCGGAGACCTCCTCTAGCAGACGCTCGATTTGCCGGCACACCGGAGGCAGTGTTTCCCACTTACAGAATACACCCCGTTCCTCCGGAAGTGAAGAGGACCTCCCGGAAAACAACGAAGGGAGAGGTGGGACCACCTCTCCCTTCGAGTCTCCAATCTCTGGTGGAACTACCAGGCCTTGCTGATGATGCAGGCCGCATTGTTGCCGGCGTAACCGTAGGTCTGGGCAAGACCAACGTTGAGCTTGGTCTTCTTGACCTGGCCCTCGCCGCACTCGCCGCGCATCTGGCGGACAAGCTGGCAGACCTGGGAAAGGCCCTGGGCGACCACAGCCTCGCCCTGAGCGGCGACACCGCCGCCAGAGCATACCGGCAACTCGCCGGTGATGGGATGGGTCTTACCGGAGCGGAGCATCTTCTCGGCTTCGCCCTTCTTCAACTGGAGGATGCACTCAAGGTAGACCAGGTAATGCCATGAGCTGTTGTCCGGTAGCTCGATGATATCGATATCGGACGGCTTCATCCCGGCCATCTTGTAGATAGCGGCGATGGCGTTCCGGCTTTCACTTAGGTCGGGCACGCCCGGCCTGGGGTAAGCGCTGCAGAAGGTAAGGCGGATGGTCGGGTCGCCGAAGGTCGGGGTGCCGACGGTAATCGCATTGACCAAAAGTGGCTTCTTATTGAATTTCTTGGCATTCTCAGCCGTAGTAACGATCACCGCTGCGGCGCCATCGGAAGTGGCGCAGATTTCGAAGAGGCGCAGCGGCTCAGCCACGTAGGCTGACGCCTTAATCTCTTCCATGGTGAAGACTTTCCTGTAGCGGGCATACGGGTTGTGGACACTGCCGAACGAGGTGATATGCTTGGCCAGCGCCAGGTCGTCATCGGTGGTGCCGACCTCGTACATGCGGCGCTTGAGCTCCATCGCCCAGTACGCCGGGTTGGTCTCTCCGGTCATGCAGAAGCGGATGTAGTCAGTATCGTTCTCGGCGCCTCTATCGAACTTGGTCGGGCGCGCCTCGCGGAGCTGGGGCCGGAAGAAACCGCCGGCCGACTTATCGGCGGCAACGGCAATAGCCGTGTCAACATGACCGCTGGCGACCGCCAGGACGGCCTCCCTCAGAATGGCCTGACCGGAGGCACAGGCATTAACGCAGTTGACCATCGGGATGCCTGTCTCCCCCATCATCCGGGCAATCGAGGTGCCCATCAGCAGGGATGGGATGCCACCGCGGTCAGCAATCCACATGTAGGCGCCAAAAGCACAGCTCTGGATATCGCGCCAGGTCATGTTGGCGTCCTTGAGCGCGGCAACAATGGCTTCTACACCCATTTCCTGCATGGACTTGTCGGGGAATGTACCCC
Source organism: Dehalococcoidia bacterium (assembly GCA_034431935.1). GTDB lineage: Bacteria > Chloroflexota > Dehalococcoidia > GIF9 > JBFMDU01 > JBFMDU01. Next base: position 14,019 of record DAOUCU010000017.1, read on the forward strand.
AGGGGTGCATACCAACGCCGACTATGGCAACTTCTCTCATCTTTGTCATGGTCGTCTCCTTCTATTTCTCCACCGGCTTCCACATCCAGGTAATGTACGCGTTCTCAGCATCCTCGTAGAGCGTGCCTACGGTCATTTCTACCTTCTGGCCAATTTTCAGGCCTTCGGTGGTGGTGGTCATGCCCAGGACGCGGAGGCCTTCGGGAACGTCAACCATGGCGACTCCGTAGGGCTTGAATGGTTCCATCCTGAAAGGGAAAGCCGGGGCATACTGGTGGACGGTGTAGGTGTAGATGGTGCCGGTATTGCTGATGTTGACGAGTTCCATATTGGCTTTATCCTTGGGGCAGTCAGGATTGCCGCAATAGGGCACCTTGGGGAAAAACAGAGCGCCGCACTTCTTGCACCGGCTGGCAATCAATTGCGGCTTGTCCGAGGGCCAGGTGAACAGACCCTCAATCAAAGGGACCTTCTTCTTGTCGGGCATTCAAAACCTCCTTCAAATAGTGGTTGAAACTCGACGCCGCGAATGGCAACCCCGTACCCCTTCGGTTGCCAAAGGGGCATTGTACCAACGAACGTACGTGAAGTCAATCAGTACAACTACGGCATTTTATTCAACAGTACAGCCTGGTCCCTCTCGTGCCGGAGAGGGAACGGCTAGACAGAGCCCCCTACCACGCTATCGATCCGCCTGCCAATCTACATCCTGTTAGCGGGGCTGTCGGGAAACGGCTGGCCACTAGCCGAGCAGGTGGGAAACGAGAATCCTTATACCGATGGCGATAAGCACCAGACCTCCAACCAGCCTGGCCCGTTTACCCAGAAGCTCCCCGGCTTTTGCGCCGATGGCAAACCCGGCGACGGTAATAGAGAAGGCAACCACCCCGATGATAACACTCGCCATCAAAATGTTGATTTTGAGGAAAGCGAAGCTGAGTCCGACCGCCAGAGCGTCAATACTGGTCGCCACCGCCAGCGCAAACAACAGCCAGCCCCGGGTGATATCAGCCCCGGCCCTGCCATCGTCATCGTCGAACGACTCCCAGAGCATGTGCCCACCAACCCCGGCCAGCAGAGCAAAGGCGAGCCAGTGGTCATAGGCTTCGATGAACCCGACCACAGTGCGCCCGGCGAACCAGCCGATAACCGGCATCAGGAACTGAGCGAAACCGTAAGCACCCGCCGCCCTGAGATTGCCGAGGAAAGGTTTACCTCGGCGGGCGATGCTCCCGCTCATGGCCACGGCAAAGCAATCGGCGGACAGGCTGAGAGCTATCAGCAGGACTTCAACGAGTTCAACCAGCGACATGACCTAGATGAGTCCCCAATCGAGATAGCCTTCCCGGATGAGGCGCAGGTACTCTTCCGAAGGCTTGCCCTCAGCCTCCTGGCCGGTCCTGATGTATGTGAAAGCCTCAATCGGCCGGTGCGAATCGTCGAAGACGATGACGTTGACACGTGCGGCGCCGACGGGGACCCCCTCGAAGCGGTCAAGCACCCTGGCATCAGCTTCGGTAATTTCATAAACACCGCCGCTCACCCGCTCCCCCCGGAACGGTCGTATCGTAGCCAAAGCGCTTCTACGCTCGCGCGACCAGCCGACGAACACCAGTTTATAGTTGGGAAGAGTTGCCGTGAAAAGCGCTTTAGCCCCGGGACACCTTTCCTTCATCTGCGTCTTGCTCAGGTTGGAGCCGTATGCGAAGTAGTACACGCCCTTAACTCCCGGTGCCTACGGTCTCGCCCAGCCCGAACCGTAGCTTGGCGAAGGAAATTGCCTGCGGTACATGCGGCAGTCCTCGTTAGCGCATGACCAGGCAATTGTCCGGGTAAACAGGCCCCAGCGCTTTTCTTTGATGGGATAGACGTCCGGCCTGCCGCAGAAGGGACAGAGCGGCTCGCCTCTCTTCTGCCGGGTGCCAGAATAGAACTCTTCTTCTCTCGAGGGCATTCACCGTCTCCTTCGGCGCCGGGCGCGGGTTTGGGAAATGGTAGTCGATTACGCACGAGCGTGTCAATGCGGCGGCGCGCCGCCGTGTCCAAAGCTGACTCAAAGCCAAAAATCTCCCGAATTTTAACCTGCTTAGCTTCAAAGGTATTGACTATCCATTTTAAGTGTGCTAGTCTCAAACCAGCGCACGTTCAGACCACGAATAAGTAAGGAGGAGAGTAGATGCAAGCCTATTGCATGAAGTGCCGCGCCAAGAGGGAAATCAAGAACGCCAAGAACATCACCATGAAGAACGGCCGTCCGGCCACCCAGGGCACCTGCCCGGTCTGCGGGACCAAGGTATTCAGAATCGGCAAGGCTTAGTCTAGTATCTCAATTGAAAAACAGAACGCCCGCTCTTGAGGTTCCAGCGTACGATGGGACCGGCAGAGCGGGTGTTTTGTTATGTCTGCCCCCTATTTGATAGTCATGCTATAATGCGCCCCACTCTAGTATCCTGAACCCGGGAGGAGACTGGTCATGTGGTGGGCTTACGCTCTTTTTATCATCGGCTGTTACCTTCTCGGTTCCATACCACTGCTGTTATATATCGCGCGGTGGCGCGGAGTGAAGATCGAGGAGGGTGAAGACCTGCACATCACCGTCTGGACCCGTGTCGGCCGGGTCTATGCCCTTTACGGCATCCTGTTCGACATCTTCGGCAAGGGGAGTCTGCCGGTGGTCGTCGGCTACTTTGCCGGTCTGCCGATGGGGGTTGTCCTGGGCGGGGCGGTGGTCAGCGTTGCCGGCCAGATGTGGCCGGTCTTCCGCCGCTTCAACGGCGAAAAGGGCAACACCGTCAGTCTCGGCATAGCGCTGGTTGCCACGATTGTTTATCACCAGTGGTGGATTTATCTGATTGCCATACCGGTCGGCATCGGCGCCGGCATGAAAGTCCTGCCGAAGATGCTGGCTCCCGGCCAGAGCGTCAGCGAGCGTTTCCGCCTCGGCGGCCCGCAGAGCCGCTCCCTGCCCCTGGGCATCATCATCGGCTTCATCATGATGCCCATTATCGCCCGGATTGCCTATCCGCCGGAGCTGGCGGTCGCCTACGGTGTGCTTGTCGTTATCATCATCCTCCGCCGCCTCACCGCCGGGGGGCTGAAGGATGACCTGAAGAAGGGCCGACCGGCCAGCGTGCTGTGGAACCGGTTTCTGTACGATAGGAGCTTCGTTTAGAGGCTAATTTCTCTTGCTATTGAGCCAATCAGCGAAACTCTTTTGTTTACTGCCTGATGTTATTTGTGACAGCACAGCTAATATGACGAGGTCTATCCGCAGTTGAGACGTACCTCTCCCGCAATTAGCCATTACAGGAGGGTGAAATGAAGACTGCTGGGCTGGTTATACTCTTATTAGCCTTCATAATCACCGGTGGGCTAGCTTACATTCTATGGATAGATGTAGACGCCCTGTCAGCGCAGAACTATGAGCTGACAACAAAGTCTTCAGCCCTTAATGATGACCTTAATGCAGTTTCAGCTAAGACCGCAGAAATAGAAAAACTTCGGCAGGAACTGCTGGCACAAAATCAAGACCTCCTTCAGAAAAACGAGGCGTTACGTTCGGAACTAACAAAAGCGACTACGGAACTCCAAACGATCCGGCAGAGTTTCGATACCCTGAGGCAGGAAAATATTGACCTCCGGCGCAAGCTTGACGGCACCCTGCCAGGTCTTAAGGCAGGCGGAGTTCCCATCAAAATAACGAATAACTTTTCCGGAACCCATGACCCGACAAGGAACGAACTAATTGATTTTTTAATGGCTGACGATACAGAGATGATTCCGTATGTGGAGGATAAGTTCACGTGCGGCAATTTTGCTGAGCTTCTACACGACCGAGCTGAGGCGAAAGGGATACGAGCCGGCGTAGTATTCGTTTTTTTGAAAATACGCAGACTGGCCATGCCCTGAATGCGTTTTATCTTTCTGATGAAAAAAAGACGATATTCATCGACTGCACTGGAGATAAGTACGGTATCGGACTCGATAAAGAGGTAATCCTTAAGGTCGGGTATCCCTTAACACCTCAGGTATTACTTCCCAAAGCAGGAGCAGACATGATCCGGTATACTGACATGGGGATCATCAGAAGCTACGTGATATTTTGGTAGGGACTCTTGCGTTGACCCATTTACCGCCCGGGCCAGCCGGTAAAGAATAAGGCAACCGGGGCGATTAATACCCTGGCCTTCAGTTATATCACTGTCCTCGGCCGGTATTGTAAAGCCTCCGCGAGGTGGTGCACCCTGATAATATCAGAGGCCTCCAGGTCGGCGATAGTGCGGGCCAGCTTGAGGACGCGGTGGAAGGCGCGGGCGGTGAGGTTCAACTGCTTCATGGCCGTCCGGAGCAGGCTGTGGGCGGAAGGCTCGACCTGGCAGAACTCGCGGACTTCGAGCGGCGTCATCTCGGCGTTACAGGTCAGCTTACTGCCAGCGAAGCGCTTCTGCTGGATGCGCCGCGAAGACTCGGTACGGGCACGGACGTTCTCCGAGCTTTCCGATAGCCTGCTGTCGGTCAGCTTCTCATAGTCCACCCGCGGGACTTCAACAAATATGTCAATACGGTCGAGCAGCGGCCCGCTGATGCGCTTCTGGTAGCGCGTCACCTCGGCGGAGCCGCACCGGCATTCCCTGACCGGGTCGCCGTAGTAGCCGCAGGGACAGGGGTTCATCGCCCCCACCAGCATGAAGTTGGCCGGAAAGCTGACCGAGCCCTGCGCCCGGCTGATGGTCACCACCTTGTCCTCAAGCGGCTGGCGAAGCGATTCCAGCGCCATGTGGCTGAACTCGGGAAACTCATCAAGGAAGAGCACGCCGCGGTGGGAAAGACTGATTTCACCCGGCCGGGGCCACTGGCCGCCGCCGACCAGACCCGCGTGAGAGATAGTGTAGTGGGGCGAACGGAACGGCCGCTGGCTCACCAGAGGCGTCTCCGACGGCAATAGCCCGGCAACGCTGTAAATCTTGGTCACTTCGAGCGCCTCATCAAAGGTCATCGCCGGCAGTATCCCGGGGAGACAGCGCGCCAGCATCGTCTTACCGCTGCCCGGCGGCCCCTGCATCAGGATGTTGTGGCCGCCGGCGGCGGCTACCTCTACCGCACGCTTGGCGTGCTCCTGCCCTTTGACATGGGCCAGGTCGGGTCCGGCGGCAGGCATGGAAAGCCTGGCCCAATCGCCGTCAGACACATAGGGCGATATCGAAATCCGCCCGTTAAGATGGTTGACCAACTGCGCCAGCGAAGCTACCGGAATAACCGTGATGTCCCGGATGAGTGACGCCTCCCTGGCATCGGCTTCGGGGACAAAGACCTGCTTGAGGCCCATGTCCCGCGCCAGCGCCACCATCGGCAAAGTACCCTGCGTATGCTTGACAGCCCCATCGAGAGACAGCTCTCCCAGGAAAAGTGTCTGCGAAACATCGGCGCAGACCTGCTCGGTGCTGAGCAATATGCCAATGGCAATCGGCAGGTCGTAGGCCGGGCCTTCCTTCTTAAGGTCGGCCGGCGCCAGGTTGACGGTAACCCGCTTGCTGGGGAAGAAGCATTCCGAGTTGCGGATGGCCGAGCGCACCCGCTCCCGCGACTCCTGGACGGCGGTGTCCGGCAGGCCGACTATGGTGGTATTGGGCAGACCGGCGGCAACATCAACCTCAACCTCGACCAACTGAGCATCGATACCGACCACCGCCGCACTTTTGACCTTGGCTATCATGTTGACTGATTATAACAGAGGCTCACGGCACAACCCCACCGGATGTTTGGCTCCGCTTCAGCATGACAATTGGCAACGGCTCTACTTTACTACTCGCCTGACGATAACCGCCACGCCGACAATAACCAGTATCAACGGCCACCACTGGCCAAAACCGGCGGCGGATATGAGACCGACTAGAAGGAGCGTCAGGCCAACCACCAGCCTCCCACCCCATCTCGGTCCCGGCGCTGGCTGTGCCAGACGGACCATGGCATCAATGATAAATATGACGCCCAGCCCGAGCAGGAGGTACTTCCACCAGTCATCCCATGTGAACCAGCCCTGCGTCTGAAAGAGCAATAACACTCCGAGTAAAATCAGCACCAGGCCGGCAAAAAGCCCGGGCAGCCGGCGCCGGCGATACTCATGCTTGTTCACTTCAACAGGACTGCCGACAGGTTGCCACTGTGACATGACTCACCCCCATTACGAAGTGTTCCACCTCAGCGGACTTCCAGCATGCTGGTATCACGGCCGAAGAAAAGCGTAAGCAACCAGTCCGACACCACCCGAATGCGGTTGTAGGCACTGGTAAGCAGACTGGAATAGGCCACCAGCCAGATGACGCGGGCAATGAAGCCGTGAAGCCTCAAGCCATAGGCATTAATCACGGCGCTCCGGGTACCAAGAGAAACGAGCCCGCCGGAGAACGGGTTGCGGTAGGGACGGCGCGGTCTGCCATCAACCTCGGCCGCAAGGTTGTCCGCCGCCACCCACGCCTGCCGCAGGGCATTATGCGCCCTCGGCAGAGCAGTTTCCCCGGTCGCCGGGTCAACAAAATGAGCACAGTCTCCCAGTATTATAACCCCGGGATGACCGGCCAGCTCAAAATACTCATTAACAATCACCCGGCCGGTATGGTCCTTTTCCACCGGCAGGGAGGCTACCACGTGGTTGGCCGTGACTCCCGCCACCCACACCAGGGTACCGGTTGGCACCGGCTCGTCGTTGACCCGGACCCCTTCATCGGTCGCAGCAGTGACTCTGGCATTAAGCCTCACCTCGACGCCGCGCCTCTTCAACACCCGGCGGGCGTACTCTGATTCATAGGTGGGCAAACTGGTCAGCAGTCTTTCCGACGGCTCAATAAGCATGATGCGCACCATGTCCCGACTTATCCTGGGGTAATACTTAATCAGAGAGCGGTGGATGAAGTCCTGGAGGGCCGTTATGTACTGGACGCCGATGTAACCGCCGCCGCAAACGACAAAGGTCAGGAGCTGTCTCTGGCGGGCCGGGTCCTGCTCGGCATCAGCCTGCTCAAAGCACTTAATGACATGGTTGCGCAGAAGAATCCCATCCCACAACGCCCGCAACCGGAAAACGCGCTTGGCGCCCGCCGGCAGGCCCGATGTATCGGTATCGCTCCCCAGCGCGACCACAAGGCGGTCGTAGCCTATTTCACCGGCAGTGGTGGCCACCCTGCGCCGGGCCAGGTCAATCCCGTTCACCCGGGCCTGAATGAAGGTGAACTCGTGCCTGCCCTTAAGACGCCGGATGGGAAAAGTGATGTGCCGCGTCTCAATACCGCCGGTGGCCACCTCATGCAGGAGCGGCGTGAACATGAAGAAGTTCTCATCGCTCACCAGGGTAACATCGAAGACGCGGCGGTGTTTCAGCCGCTTGAGAAGCCGGAGCAGGAAATACACGCCGGCAAAGCCGCCGCCGAGTATTACCAGCTTCGGCCTCACCCTGCTTTCAGCTACCGTTGTGACGTTGCTCACGTCCCTGCTCCAGCCTTGACCCGAATCATGGCCGCAGCCAGCTTGACCAGCGAGCCCGGGGCCAGGGCCATGCTCATAATACGGCGGTAATCGTAGCTCCCGGTGAACATTCCCCAGATGACATGCGAATAAGGCCGATAAGCGTCATGCGACAGCTGTTCGGCGGCAATCAGCCGTGCCTGAGCCTTCAGGAAAGACGGAGAGTCCTTGACCCACCGGTGAAACCGGAACAGGACACTGCCGAAGCGGTTGTCACGGTCAATGTCCCGGCATAAAGGCAGGTAGTGACGGCGGAAAGCCTCCCGGGAGATGCCGTCAAATACCGCGGTGTGGGCCGCCTGCCGCGCCGTCCTGAGGGCCGAACCGATGCCGTCCTTGTACAGCCGGGAGACCGAGGCGTCACCGATGGCAACAAACCCATCGTCCGCCGGATTTAATGCCATCCCGACCCCGGCCTTCCCCCTGCATCCGCAACACCGCAGGTAAGGAAAGTTCAGCACTCTTTTAACCAGCTCATTTTCGAGAAACTCGTCAACCGAGGGCGGCTCGCAGCCGTCGGCCAGCAGAGATACGTTGATGAAAGCCCCCTTGGGCACCAGGCTCCCGAACACCAGCGACGAGCCCGGCACAAAGAAAATGTGCACCGTCCCGGCCATCCGGGATTGTACCACGTCCCTGCCGGCGTGGAGTTCGTCCTGGACCATCAGACATGTCTCCGGCTCCTCGTACGCGGAACCGGACACCCTGGGAGAAGCCGAGTTAATGCCGCAGGCCAAAACAACAAGGTCATATTCAACCGCCGAACCATCTACAACCACCGCCGGATGCGGCCTGACTCTGACTTCCTCCACCCGTTTCGAAATCACCTCAGCCCCGGCGCCCCGTGCCAGACCAAGGAGATAGCCATCAAAGCTTTCAACCGGCTCTCCCTGGCCGTGAAGCGGACCGCCGCCGCGGAACACCACCACCGGAACATCCTCTGGCTCCGGGTTAGCCAGCGGCACCATTCCGAACGGGCTGTGAAGCCGATAACCGGAAATGCGGCTCTGAATGACGGTCTCGGGAAGCTCCACCGAAGCTTCGCGGAGACCGTCCAGAAACGAGGCGGAAAGTATCCCTGCGGAGCGGTTACAGGCCCTTGGCCCGCCCTCAGAGAACCGTTTTGGCTCATAGATGGTCAGCACGGGGCTGATGCCTCGCTCGCGCGCAAAGCGCTGAATATAGAGGGCAAAGAGACTGCCGGCCGGGCCACCGCCAACCACCGCAATTTTCGACCCGGAACCAAGCTTTAGAGACCGCTGCTCATTCACGTTAGCACCTCCGGCGCGAGCGCGAGTCTAGAGAAGGCGCGCCGCCCGTGCGTGCGCGGTCCCTACCTGACCGTGATGCTGGCGGCGCCCGCTTTCAGCTCGAGCTCAACACGGTTGAACGCCGCTGTGTAGTTGGGCGAAACATAGTAATCGCCTGTCCTGGGGAACCGTGCCTGGTCGATGTCGACACTGCTGACACCGGCCTCTGCTTTGATCCTGGCGCCAACACCTGACGGCACCACAACTTTGATGTCGGCGGCCCCGGCCTTGATCGATGCCCTGGTCATGCCGGCATTGGCCGGCAAAATCACGAGGTTCCGGCTGGCCCCGCTCTCCAGCGTGAATGAAGCAACAAGCAGGTCGGTAAGGTCAATCTGCGATTCATTGGCGCCAGTCTTGAAAACGAGATCAAGTGGCACCTGGCGCGTTAACCGCACTTTCCAATCAGCGGAGGGTGCCCCCGGCACCCACCAGCCCGAAGCCGGCGCCGTCAGCCTCAGTCTGGCCACGCCGCCGCTTACCGTGGCATCCCGAACTGCGCCTTCGCTGACTTCGCCTGCCGCCAGCCTGTCTGACCCGTACGGCAGACTGCCGACGACAAGCTTGCCGGCACCGAAATCAATCTGCACCTCAGCCCTTTCGACGGCTCCAAGCGGCTGAGAAAAACTGACCGTGGTCTGTTTCGTAAGAGCACCCGACCCGGACATCGCCCACACTGCCAGGAAGACTCCGGCCAGCACAACAAAGGTGACTATAAGCATCACCCATGGCCGACTCCCCGCCAGAAAGAAATTGACGCCGACCAGTATGAGAAGGACCGGCCAGAAGCGCCAGAGTGTACCCCAGACGTCCCACGACAGGTAGCCAAGATTGTTGAGCAAAAAGACGACGCCGATGACTATCAGAATGGTGGCGCCAAGCGGAAAGCCAATTCGCCTCGCCTTCGAATCATCACTCATACGTGCCTCCGAAAAATGGCAACGATGAGTATGATGCCAATCGCTATCAGCAGGATGCCCCCGACACCACTCCAGTTGAGCCAGCGGAGCAGCCCGAAATTAGCCATAAGAAAAACGGCACCAAGAAAGATAAGCACCAGCCCGATGGCCAGCCCGCGCCGGTGATCCGGCCTATTCACCTCACTCCTGCCAAGTCCGGCCTTAAAACTCCCGGCTATCTCCTGGGCCGTCTGCCGCATGTCCTCGACGTTCTGCTTGATTGCCTCAGAATGCGGCGTCGTCACCGGGGTGCCTTCCACCGGGAAGATAATTGCCATAATGATATAGGCAATGATACCGGCGCCGCCGGTGGCCATAACAATAAGCACAAAGATGACCCTGACCAGCGCCGAATCAATATTGAAGTATTCCGCCAGGCCACCCAACACCCCGCACAACATCCGGTCTTTACGGCTCCGGTGAAGCCTGCGTTCCATACATCCCTCCCTACTGGCTACTGTACCGGACGAAGTTGGCCGCCATTATAAATAGCCCCCTGTGTAGCGTCAAGAAAATGACACCCGCCTTGCCCGACCGGGCCGCCATGGTGGATAATTCGACCAATGACCCAGCTTGAGCTAAACGGCAGAAACATCCCCGTAGATGTATATGTGCGGCGGGTACGGCACATCTACCTGCGAATCATGCCCGGACCGCGGCTCGAGCTGGTCATGCCCCGGCATTGCACGACCAGTGTCGGCGAGGTTCTGGCCCGCAAACGGCGCTGGGTCGAGAAGAAGACCGCCGAAATGGCAAGCGCCCGGCAACTTGTCACCGCCGGTTCTTTTTTGTTCCACGGCAGGAGTTATGCCATAAAAACCGCCTCCGGCCGCAACGAGGTCGCCATGAACGGCAATACCGCTACCATCTTCCTTCGGCCGCGCTCCAGGGCGACCGCGGTGTTAAGGCGTTTCCTGGCGGCGGAGACTTTAGCTTACGCCTCTGACCACGTAAGCCGCTTCTGCCAGGAGCTCGGCGTGGACTTTCGTAACATCGCTACCCGCGAAATGCGGAAGTGGGGCTACTGCACCCGCGACGGCAAGCTCTGCTTCAACTGGCGGCTCATCTGCCTGCCGCCGGAACTTGCCGAATACATCGTCCTGCACGAGTCCCTTCACCTGAAACACTTCAACCACTCGAAGCGCTTTAAGACGGCGCTGGCCAGACTTCTCCCTGACTACCGCAGGCGTGAAATCAGCCTGCGCAGCTACCTGACCAACTGACTTATCACTGTGACGGGGCTCCGGCACGCATCATGAAGAAGTCCGAAGTAAAAACTATAGTCCGCAACCGCTACGGGCGAATCGCCAGACAGTCCGGCACATCCTGCTGCGGCTCGTCACAGAAATCATGTTGCGGGCCGGCGGCGCCTGCCGAGACCAGCCGCAAGATAGGCTACACCGATGACGATCTGAAGGCTGTCCCCGAAGGGGCCAACCTCGGTCTTGGCTGCGGCAACCCGGTGGCACTGGCCTCGCTGAAGAAAGGCGAGACGGTGCTCGACCTCGGCTCCGGCGCCGGCTTCGATTGCTTCCTGGCCTCAGGCAGAGTCGGGGCGGAAGGACAGGTCATCGGCGTCGACATGACGCCGGAGATGGTGGAGAGGGCCCGGGACAATGCCCGTAAGGCCGGCTACAGCAATGTCGAGTTCCGGCTGGGTGAAATTGAAAACCTGCCGGCGGCCGACGGTTCGGTCGATGTTGTCATCTCCAATTGCGTTATCAACCTTTCGCCGGACAAGCGGCGCGTTTTCCGGGAAGTCTTTCGCGTCCTTAAGCCGGGCGGCCGCATGATGATTTCCGATATAGTGCTGTTGAAGCCGCTACCCGAGGCCATCGCGAAATCCATCGAGGCCTACGTTGGCTGCATTGCCGGGGCCGACCTGAAAGAGCGCTACCTGAATAAAATCAGGACTGCCGGGTTCAGTGATGTCCGCGTCGTCGAAGAGTCCGTCTTCCCGATTGACGGCGTGATTGAAGACCCGGTTGCCAGAGACGTGATGAAAAAATTGAAACTATCGAAACTTTCGCTCAAATCGCTGGCCAATTGTGTGGTCAGCGTGAAGGTCGCCGCTATCAAGCCATTTTGAAATATCCCCGTCTTCCCGTGCCACCGGCGGCTGAGAAACCTGACTAGTCCAGCTTTTTCGGTATCAACCCACGCCTCTTGACCCACGAGAAAGCCGCCCACGTAGATGCGACCGTGGACAGTACCAGTACGCCTACGTACCACCACATGTCCTCAGGTCCCATATCGAAGGCCGAACTGCCGAAAATAGTTGCCAGCGTATTGGGCACCAGCACCGCGGTGCCGAGAACGGTCAGCCAGGCGGTAACCGTGGACAGCCGGTTGTTAAGCACCTGGAGCTGATTGTTGTAGATAGTCTGCATCACTTCAAGACCTGAGGCCAGAACTTCCGACATATGCTCGGCCAGACCAATCTGGCGGCCAACATTGGCGGTCAGTACGCCCACTCTGTCCAGCAACCTCTGGTCATCGGTAAGAAGGTCAGCATCACCGAAACGAAGGGCATTGATAACATCGGCCGTTTCCCAGAGGGCGTCCATGTAGGCAATGAGGGCATGTTTCATAGCGTAAATCTTGGGTCCCAGCGTCTCTCTGGGAGTCGCTGGATTCGACAAATCTCTATTTAGCTCATCCCCATGTTCTTCGATACGCCGAAGGTACTGAAAGTTGCTGTCGTTATTTTCATCAATGATACGGATGATAAGCATCGTCAGCTTGTCAGGAAGAGTTACATCCAGCGGCAACCGCTTCAACATGGTACTTGAGTAGCGTCTCAAACGGCCGAAGCGGGTATCAGTTTCCTGCGGATGAATCGTCATAACAAAATTTTTAGTGAGTAGCATTAGGACAGGGTAGACTTTAACATCAAACTGGGCGACCCGAACCGAGGGCAATCTCAGGCCCATCTCGGCATCGAAGTCCTGATAGTTCACCGTCGGTTCGCAGGCGATTGTGGTAACCAGCGCCTTGCTGAAGCCGAACATTTGCGCTGCCGCCGGCGCTTCGGTATCGAAATCAACGGCGCTGTAGTCCACCCAGCCAACGCTGGCCTCACCGAGCATCTCCATGAAACCGTCAGGAGAGCCGGCCTCTTTCCTGAGGGTACGCCCGTCAGGCGTGAGAGTTGAGCAAAACCAGGCCTTGCGCGGGGGTAGCGGTTCACAAATGTTGGCCGCCTGCTGTTCTGCAACAACTTTGACGCCGTTCTCTACGGTCATTCCTGACCTCTCTATCACCACCCGTTGCCGGGTATCGTCAACAGAAATCGCATCGCCGGCCGCCATTATGGCACTGCTCACAAGGCCAGTCAATACATTTTTCTCTCGTTGTCAACACATTGTCCCAATGCTAATATTGCCCGGAGCGCCAGCAGGAGGTTAGCCGTGGCCAGGAACAGCAAATCACGGCTGGGGCCGGTGTCCGCCGGCGCCGGACGCTACGTGGTCGGGGAGGTCAGACCTTTCGACCAGAAGAACCAGATGTTCATGCGCTCCACCTGGGATCCGGCATGGCTACCCGCCGCCCGTAAGTATTACGGTTACCACGAGATGAAGCCGAGCGAGGGCTACACGCTCAAGGAGTCGGCCCTCAATGACGCCGGCTGGTGGGTGGAGCTTGCCTTTGGCAGCGGCAACTTCACCGGCCGCGAAGGGCTTGGCGCCTGGGAAGCCGAGCAGATGAGCTCTCACCGTGTCGCGAAGACCACCACCCCGGTATCGGTTGACCCGGTTGAATTGACCCGTCTCATCAAACGGGCAGCAAGGCTTTACGGCGCCTCGCTCGTCGGTACCTGTCTCCTCGACCGCCGCTGGCTTTATTCCCATTCCTACCATACGCTCCGTAAGGAAAGCCGGCCTATCGAGATACCACCGGAGTTCAAATGGGCAATCGTCATGGCCCACGAAATGGACTACGAAGGCATCAAGCAGGCGCCCAACTACATCGCCTCGGCGGCGGCTTCGGCTGTATACTCGAGAATGGCCGTCACCGCCGGTCTTCTGGCCCAGTATATCCGGGGGCTTGGTTATAAAGCGCTCCCGATGGGCAACGATACCGCCTGCAGTGTTCCCATGGCTATTGACGCCGGCCTCGGCGAACTGTCCCGGGCCGGCTGGCTGATAACACCCGGGTACGGACCGCGCGTACGGCTGAATAAAGTGGTCACCGATATGCCGCTGATACCGGACAGTCCAATCGAGTTTGGTGTCTGGGAGTTCTGTGTTGCATGCCAGAAGTGTGCGCGGGCCTGTCCCGGGCGAGCGATTGAGGCCGGGCCACCGACCGATAAATGCCACAACATCTGCAACCGCGAAGGCGTCTACCGCTGGCCGGTCAACGCCGAAAAGTGCTTTTCCTTCTTTGCCAGCATCGGCACTGACTGCGGCACCTGCATACGCGTCTGCCCGTTCAACAAACCGGCAACCACCTTCCACAGTATCGTAAAGTGGAAAATTAAACACTTTCCCGTCTTAGACCCAATGCTCGTGAAAGCTGACAACCTCTTCGGCTACGGCAAACCTGCCAGACCATCCAGGTTCTGGAGCCAGCCCAACTAGGAGGCCCCATGCCATACAGGATGCGCGCCCATCATCTCTACTGCGGACGCTACATACCGCGCTATTTCGCCCAGCAGAGAGGCGAGATCTACAAACAGATCGAGGGTGAAATGATTGACGCCATCAGCCCGGGCAATAGCCAGCCTGTGGAACTGGTGCTCGGCGTTGACATGCTCTGCCCGGTCTGCCCTGAATGCCGGAACAACCGCTGTGAGCATCCCAAAGGCAACGAGGAAGAGGTCCGAAAGTGGGATGCCATCATCTGTAAAGAGATGGGCTGGAAATACGGCACGGTGCTTACCGGCGGCGAGTGGTGGGACCTTGCCGAAAAGAAGCGCCCGCTCGACTTCTGCCGGCGCTGTAATCTGCTCAAGGACTGTTCCCTGATCCCGACTCTGAAGAAGCAGAACCGCCTGCCGGCAGACCACTGGGCGATGAAGGCCCCGCAGTAAATCTTACGCTGGTCCGGCCCCGGTCTCCTTCCTGACCAGAGCCCGGTAGGCCTCAGCAAGATGAGACGTCACGGCCCCCGGCCGGCCCTGGCCAACCGGCCTGCCTTCGTATACCGTTAGAGGCACTACTTCACGGATGGAATTGGTGAAGAAGGCTTCATCAGCCTGCGTAAGTTCTGACAGCAAGACCGTGCGCTCTTCACTTTTCAGGCCGGCGGCTCTCGCTATTTCCAGGACCACCGACCTGGCAATGCCCGGCAGGATACCGCTGTCAACCGAGGGCGTGACCAGTATTGCACCTTTCACCAAAAACAGGTTGGTGCTGCTGCCCTCGGCCACGAAGCCCTTCTCATTCAAAACGACAACCTCATCAACCCCCCTGTGGTGCGCTTCCCGACGCGCCAAAATTCCCTCAGCATAACAGGTCGATTTCATCCTGGACAGCGGCGACTGACTGTTGCGTCTTAAGGATGACAGCGCCGCGCAGTATCCCTGCTGATATTTCTCCGGAGCCGGCGCTTTATTCGGCATTGCCATAATAACCAGCGTCGGGCCTGTGCAGGTGCCGGGGTCCGGCAGTGCCTCGCCCGGCCCGGCGGTAAGAGTCAACCGCAATCTTGCGTCGGCTAGATTATTAGCCCGTAGCGTGTCGTAGCAGGCGGTGGCAAGGTCGAACGGAGGCAAAGGGATGCTGAGTTCTCCGGCTGACTTACTCAACCTCTCGAGATGCTGTTCCAGCCGGAAGATGCGGCCGTTGTAGGCGCGCATCGTTTCGAAGAGCCCAAAACCAAAAAGAAAGCCGTGGTCGAAAGGCGATATCCTCACCCGCCCGAGCGGGACAAGCCTGCCATTAAGATAGATTAGCTCTGCCACAATGTCTTCCCAGTTTACCAGGTCAGATTATTCGAGCACTCTGTGGCTTAAGGACGTTCATCTCCCCACTTTCACTCTGGAGACAGCGACTTTGAGAAAGTTCCTTAAAATATCGTGACCCGGACGGGTCAGAATTGACTCCGGATGGAACTGCACCCCTTCGATGACGTATTCCTTGTGCCGCACCCCCATGATTTCCCCTTCGGCCGTCTTCGCGCTGACCTCGAGGCAGTCCGGCATCGTCTCCGGCCTGATGACCAGTGAATGGTAACGCGTTGCCTCAAAAGGATTGACTATCCCCTGGAACACCGTCTTTCCATCGTGGAAGATGAGAGAGGTCTTGCCATGCACCGGCACATTTGCTCTAACAATGGCCCCACCGTAAACGTGCCCGATGCACTGGTGCCCTAGGCAGACGCCGAGAATCGGGACTTTCCCCTGAAAGTATTTGATGACATCATTGGATATGCCCGCTTCGAGCGGCGTGCACGGGCCGGGCGAGATGATGATGTGGCTCGGCATCATCTCTTCTATCTGGGCGATGGTCACCTTATCGTTGCGGAAGACCTCGGGCTGGTACCCGAGTTCTCCGACGTACTGGGCCAGGTTGTAAACGAATGAATCGTAGTTGTCGATAATCAGTATCATGACCATGCCCTGCCTACTCTACGTCTTCTTCGTAATAGAAGTCCAAAAAGCCCTTGAGGTTCTCCATCGCCTCGTTACGCCGTTTCGCCAGCGTTTCGTCATTGCTGTGCTTCATCGGCCCGTCGCGGAGGACGCCATTCGGCGGGAAAATTGTCCGATTGTAATACTGCCGGAAAAGCTCGGTGCGCGTCCAGGCCAGAGAGTTGCCGTTATCACCCCGGAGCTGTACGAAGACCTTCCGCTTTTCCCGGAGCTTCTCGACATCAATCTCTCCCACCACCAGCTGCTCAGCGGTGCCGTTGGCCTCACTGACGATACGGCCGAACGGGTCGATGACCATACAGCCGCCGCCTTCGAAGCTGTCGATGTGGGTGCTGAATTTGCCAGCCCCTTCGCCAAGCGTGGTCAGCACCCGTGAGGCCCAGTTTTCATGGGCAACATAGATGGTGTTATCCAGCGCACGCGCTATCAGCAGGTGTGTGTCCAGCAGCCACGACCGGCTCGAAGTCAGATGGAGCCAGATATCCGCGCCCTTCAAAGCAAAGACTTTGGGTATTTCCGGGATGTAAATATCGGCGCAGATGCCGACCGAGAGCCGCCCGATTTCCGTGTCCACCACCGGGAAAAAGTCCTTCTTACCGGTGATAGGATTAACGTACTTATCATAAATATCATGGGGGTTACAGCCATACAGGTTATTCAGCTTGCGGTACTTAAGGATGATTTTACCCTTCGGATTGATGATAAACGCAGTATTGAAGAAAAAATCGGGGATGACCGGATCGTTTTCGTGGTTGACGGCAGCAATGTAGGTATTGTACTTCCTCGCTTTCTCCGCCAGTACTTCCGTTTCCGGCCCGGGGATGGTGATGGCCTCGTACTTTTTCACCTCCTCGGTAGTGGTATTGCGGCCGTACATGCCGCCGATGCTGAACTCGGGAAAGCAGACCAGCCGCACCGGTTTAGGACGCGGGCTCATGCTGAAGCAGGCATCGATGTAGGCACACATCATCTCCAGATTGCGCTTTTTGAAAGCGCTGCCCTCAAGTTCGCCTCTTAAGTTCGGGTTATAGTTCTCCCAGTTGGCCTGCACCAGACAGACCGCCCAGGGATTGATCGGTGTTCTGCTTCTTTCTACCATTGCTATTTCCTTAACTCAGGCAGTTACCGCACTGACCTCCGGCGCCAGCTTGAGCGCCATAAAGAGGGCCTTCGCCTTGTCCAGCGTTTCCTGGTACTCCGCCGCCGGCTCAGAATCATAGACGATGCCACCGCCGACCTGAAAATATACCTTCCTGCCGCTAATGAGAAATGTGCGGATAACGATATTAAGATCGAGGTCGCCGTTGAATCCCAGGTAGCCAAGGGCTCCGGTATACACACTGCGCCGCGTCGGCTCCAGCTCATCGATGATTTCCATAGAACGCACCTTGGGGGCGCCGGTAATCGAGCCGCCGGGGAAACTGGCCTTGAGCAGATCGATTCCGGTCTTGTCCGGAGTCAACTGCCCGACAACCGTTGAAGTCAAATGGAAGACTGTCGGGAAGGTCTCAAGAATGGCGAGCTCGGTGACCTTGACCGACCCGTACCTGCAGACACGACCCAGGTCGTTGCGCTCCAGGTCGACAATCATCACGTTTTCAGCCCGGTCCTTGATGCTGTCAACCAGTTCCTTCGCCAGCGCCGCATCCTGCCGGGGATTCTTGCCGCGCGGCCGGGTGCCTTTGATCGGTCTTGTCTCCACCATATCGCCGGAAAGCTTCAGGAACCGTTCCGGAGAGGCACTGACGACCGCTCGGCCACCACCCATATCCAGATAGGCGCCGAATGGAGCCGGATTAATGCCGCGGATGCGGCGGTGCAATTCGTAGGGCGACACCGGCAGTTCCGCTTCGAAGCGCTGCGAGAGATTGACCTGAAAGATATCGCCGGCGCAGATATACTCGCGCGCCCGGACCACTGCCCTGATATAGGCGTCGCGCGTGAAGTTCGACCTCAGCCTTAACGCTGGGACTCCCGATGGGATAACTTCGGTGCGCCTCAATAGAGCCGGCCTGATGAGCCGCTGTTTGACTTCGGAGAGCCGTTCCCTGGCCGTCAGGAGTCGCCTCTCCTCGGTCTCCTCAGGAAAACCTGTCGAGATGACATAAGCCCGGTCATCAAGGTGGTCGTAGGCCAGCACCACGTCGTAGAAAGCGAAGTAGCAGTCCGGCAGGTCAATATCGGCCGCGGCACGGCCCGGAAGACGCTCGATGAAGTGGCACAGGTCATAACCAAGGTATCCCACAGCGCCGCCGGCAAACGGCACGGGGAGCGGAGACGCGTCCAATCGATAGCGCCGGAGCCAGGCATCAAGGACATCAAAGGGATTGCTTTCAATAGTCTCTTTACGTCCCTGGAAATCAACCGTTATCTTCCGGCCGCGGCTGGTTATCACCAGGAAAGGCCAGCCCCCGATGAACGAGTACCGCCCCAGCCTCTGCGGGTCCATACCACTGTCCAGAAAGAAAGCATAAGGCTCGTCCTTGAACAGAGCAAACGCCTGCGGTGCCTTCAGCGAAGTCAGCAGAGGCTCAATCAGCGGATAACGTTTCATCGGCTTTGCTCCCCGCACCTGACACCGCTTGAACCGCAGGCGATGTCCACGAAGTTCTCAAACAGCCTTCTACCGGTCATAGTGTATTCGTTCTTCAGCTTTGTAAAGTCAGATGCCAGAGCCTCCCGCCCGAGAGGCATCAAATCGACATCCTCCCCGGCCCATAACTCCAGCATGTCCGGTGTCAGCTCGAAGTGCCCCTGGATACCATAGGCACACTCACCGACCTTAACAATCTGGTTGCGACACCATTTGCCCGTACCCAGAAGCTCGATCCCCGAACAAAGTTCCACCGTTTCACCATGCAGTTGAAATATACGGAACTTATCGCCAAGACCGGCGAACAGCGGGTCACTCCTGCCCTCCCCCGTTAAAACCACCTCAAACGGCTCGCCGCATGGATCCCTGAAACCGACTTCTTTGACAGGGCTTTTGACCACCTTGCCTCCCGCCGCCTTCACCAGTGCCTGCATCCCGAGGCAGATGCCCAGATAAGGCAGGTTCCGGCTGAGACACTCTCGAATGCTGCGCAACTCCGACAGCATCTTCTCTGTGCGGTCATTGGCACTATCGGGACCACCCAGTACCACCATCGCGTGAAAGCCGTCAGTAGCGGGGATGCCCTGCCCTCTCTCCGGTTCAACCACATCCCAGCCCACTCCCCTCTCCCTGAGAACCTGCTCGAGGAGGCCCGGCCCCTCTCTGGAAATGTTCTTGACGATAAGGAATTTCCTGTCCATAGCTCCGGCCACGATGACAACGGATAAGGAAGCAGCGCGATGGCGGAGGGGGCGGGATTCGAACCCGCGTTCGCCGGTTGGCGAAAACGGTTTTCAAGACCGTCACCATAGGCCACTCGGTCACCCCTCCGGGCGTGTGTAGTATATCAAACCGGGTCACCGCCGGCGAAGCGAAACCGCCTCATAGACACCGCAGGACCGGCGGGCACAACGGCACTGAGGAAAGGGTGTTACCCGAGAATCGCCGCCATCACCTTGCGCCAGTCTTTCATACTTGCGAAAACGAAGTCAGGCGCTAGCTGGTTCAGTTCTGCCTCGGAATGGGATCCCGTGGCTACGGCAACAGTACGGGCACCATGCTCCTTACCGGCTTCAATATCTTTGGTAGAATCACCCACTACCACGACGTCTTTTCCTGAGAAGGCCCGGCCGGCCAGCTGCGCCGCTTTCTTCCGGGCTAGCGCAATCATGTCGGAACGCCGCTCGACCTCGGTACCGAAAAACCTGAACTTGAAGTAACGGTCAAGGCCAGTACGCTCCAGTATGGTGGCGGCCACGGCTCTTGAATCACCGGTGTAAAGGGCAAGAATACTCCTGGTATCGGACAGCGCCTCGAGCAGTTCTCTGGCGCCGGGCAGGACACACCCGGAGCAGTCCGCCGGGAAGGCCTCAGCGAAAGCCTCATCATAGTAATCAAGCATCGCCGGAACGTTTTCAATGACGCGTTGCTCGGATATACCATTCAGCCGCCCTACCGCCAGGAAATTCTCAATCAGGCTCCGGCCGGCGAACTCTACCTCCGTGAGATGCCCGTCAACATTGAAAAAACGACGAAAAACGGCAATGGCGGCACGGTCATGCACCGAAACGAAGTCAACCAGCGTCTGGTCGAGGTCGAAGATGATAAGCTTCAAACCTGAAGCGGCTCCCTAAGCTCTGGTCCAGGTCTGTTTCGAAGAAAAACCGTCTTTCTTGAGGGCAAACTCCATGTACTCTATTTTGTCGGACTCGACCTTGATAAACGTACCGGTGGGCAGCTGGTCGAGCGGCCAGCCGATGGCCGACCAGAAAATCTGCCACTTGTAATTCTGCAGTGCTTCCTGGTACTCGGGGTCACCTGGCTTGAGAATCTTCGCCCGACCAGTTATCTGCACCGACCTTACGCTCAGGTAGTGGTCCGGGTTAGTCCAGATAGGGTGCGGGTTGTTATAGATGCCGACGCTGACTCTCGGGTTCACCTTGAGGTTCTCTATCTTAACCCCCGGATCAGCCATAAGATAAAGCGTGGTCTCATTGGAATAGTACTCCATCGGCGTCGCCCGCGGCTGGCCGTCAGGACTTGCGGTACAAAGCGTACACATTGTCTGACCCTTAAGGTGAGTGATAATACGCTGGTATAACTGGTCCGGCGGTAGTTTATTAGTGGCTTTAGTCCTTATGATATCGGCGAACCCATTCGGCATGTCTCGACTTCCTTTCTCAAAGAATTCTCCGGCTGCGGGCAACCGTCCGTTATTATACAGAAACTATCGCAAACGCCAAATTAATTCCCGCGCTTTGGCGCCGTCCACACCTGCGTGGAAGCATAACCTTCGAGCTTCAGGGCGATGTCCAGATACTCAATGCGGTCGCAGTCGACGCGAAGCATCATCCGGCCTTTAGGTGTGCGGTCGTGATCGGGAGAAAGTGTCGGAGAGCGGTACTTCTCCCGGGCTTCGAAATACTCCGGGTCACTATCGGGGATGAGACGGGCAGTCCCTGTTATCTGGGCGCCGATAACACCGAGCCAGTTCTGACCATCGGCCCACCTCGGATGGACATGATTATAGACGCCGATGCTCACCTTCGGGTTGGCCCTGAGGTTAGCCATTTTCACACCTCTGTGGGGAATCATGTAGAGAGTGGTGCCGTCGTTGTAATACTCGAGCGGCGTCGCCCGCGGCACGTTATCGCGGCAGGTACACAGAGTACACATCGTCTGAGTCTTAAGGAAATTAAGGATTCGTTCGAGGAGCTGCTCCCTGGGTAGCTTCTTGACGGCTTTGACACGCATGAGCTGGTAGAACTTACCGGACATGAGAATATTCCTCCTTGCAAACGACGGTGGTAAGAAACCGGGAGAGATAGCCAGAGCTTATCAGGACACCTTTCACGAAATCAAGTTATACTGGTATACTACTGTAGATAAGCCGTTAGAAGACGGTCCCGCTCCAATCAAGTTCATTCATCGGGTGCCAAAGAAAGACCACCATCTTCAGCAATATTTGCCTTCTCCGGGGAGAGGATAGAAGCCAGGTAAAAACCATGACCGAAGTCAGCCCTGAACTCAAATATACTTTCGAACACTCACCATTCCCCACCTTTCTCGGCTTTCGTCTGCTCGAAGTCAGACATGGTTACGCAAAAGCCGCCGTGAGGCTCCAGCCGCACCATGCTAATTTCATCGGCACGCCTGACGGGGCGCTTATCATGTCGCTGGCCGATTACGCCGCGGCCGTGGCATCGAGCACGCTGGGGCGCGGCGTTGGGATACAGTTCAGCATCAATATGATTGGCACCACAGCAATCGGCGGCGAACTAATCGCCGAATGCAGGATTGTCCACCCCGGCAGGACTATACAGGTCGGCGAGGTTACCGTCACCGACGATAAAGGCAGACTCATCGCGCGTGCGTCAGGAACTTCCCTCTCACGACCCGGCAAAGCATAAAGCACCAGGAGAATCCGCTCGACCAGAACGAGTGACATCCCGACTATCGCCCTAGACCTCGCCACTTCCGCAAGGCAAACGTCTCAGAAGAAAAAGCCCCGTGACACGAGCAACCTGCCCGACAAGACGTCAGCGCCCGAGCCATCGGTGGCGTGGCCCACATGTCACGCACCACACTGGAGTGAGCTAATCAAGACTTACTTTAGCAATACGTACTCGTCAAGGGCGTCTCCGGCGGCGTGCTCGTTCATTGCCCCAATCGACACCTCGGCAACGCACTTGCTCAACCGACGGTAGCAGTTCGCAAGACTGCCGTTGGAATGCCCCACCTTTTCCCAGTCCAGGAGCTTAACCATCACCATCCGAAAGTTAACCTCCACTCCCCATGGTGCTCTACCACGCAGTTCGATATCAGTTGGTATCACATTGCCTGACGACTGGTGCGTTGCTTCCGAGGTAATATTCAGTTCCATCTCGGCGGAAGCGAATATAGGCTGATTACCCATGGCGGTATAGAGAAACGGCTTAACCGGTGCTCCGGCGGATAAGGGCAGCAGCCAGCCGTAAACCAGCGTGTACTTCAGGTCGAACACCCTCCCCCAGACCCAACCCCTGAAGCTTTCCCCCATCTCTACGTTGCCCCAGTTGTGGTCATGATAGCCGAGCCCCCTCACCGGCAGACTATTACCTTCGAAAAACAGCTTGCCTTCAACGTCAGCTCTCGGTACAGCATTAATCCAGCCGTGCTTACCGGTGGCACCATCAATCAGAAGACCACCCGGGGACACTTTCCAGCCCGGCACACGGCGGCGAAAAATGAGGTCTACCCCGACCCTATCACTGCGGATGACAGCGTGGTACAGATCAGGACCCTCCTGCCGGACGTAGCTGGGCCCGAGAGAAACATCACACTTGTCCCAGGAAGCACGTCCGGCGTCGGTGTCAAAGGCCTCGTCAGCATGGATCTTACGGCCATCAGGTCCGTATATATCAATCACCACCGATGGCTGGTTTGAGCCGGAGTGCCGACGCCAGAACAGCGCCGTTGCGCACATGTACCCGTTGTTGAACTGGGCATCGAAATACCACCGCTCGTAGTAGACTGGCGAGTCGTACGCATGAAGGCCATCATCACGGTCTGTGTAGGCCATTTCATCAGTCATGTTACGGACTCCTTCAAGGCACTATTACCGGCAGGTCAAACTCATCAATAATAATCCCGTTTGCCGCGGCGTCAAGAGCCATCCGGACGGCTCTTAATTCAACGCCCCACTCCTGTGCCTTAATCAACTCGCGGTAAAGTGCCACGTCCGCCGCGATATTGGGACGGAAGGCCTTCACGCGGGGCAGAGCAGCAACAAACAAAAGTATTGCCTCCCCTCCGGCACGCACATGCCAGGCAAGTTCTTTAATGTGCCGCAGGCCGCGCGCCGTCGGACAGTCCGGGTACATGGCATAGTCACCGTTACGGAGAACGGCGCTCTTAACCTCAAGATAAACATCGCGCCCATCACGCGCCAGGAGGTAATCCAGGAGCGAAGCCCCCAGCCGAGCATTGCGGCGTATAACAACGGCGCCACCAAGCCAGGGTATAAGATTCCTGCGGACCGCTCCCTCAAAAGCACGCATCTGAAGAGCGGTATCAATTAATGCCGCACTACCGCCATCGGCTATGGCAAGCAGGCGGTGGGTCGTCCTGCCGCCACCCTCCCGACGCAGGCAATACCCGACCAGGCCCGGTTCCAGAAACCCTTCAAGCCGGCCAGTGTTGTTTACGTGTGCCCGATAGCGCAGTCCATCGATATCCACCGATACCACAAAGCGGTTGAGCCGTTCGATAATCCGACATTTGGTCAGGTCCTCAAGAGTCAGCAATACCGCCCGTTTCATTTCTTTCTGCCTTTTTTGTCAGAAAATATAGCGCGACACCGGCAGCTACCGCTGTCGCCAGACCCACCGCCAAGGCCAGCGAGCCGAGCGGCAGAAAGTCCTGTGACAGTGACAGCAATGACCGGACCGACCAATAGAGAGGAGCTTCATGTATAAAGACAATGATTACCGGAATAACCATGCGCACCCCTTGTGTTAAATCAATTTTAACAGGAAAGGTGGTTGCGCTGGGGGAGCCAACCGACTATTATTTCCAAATTACCAGAAAGTGGTGACTGCCTCTGACAACTCCACGTCAGGTAGAAAAGGCCCTATCAATGCCATCAATCGATTTCGCGGCCATGGACCGCATGTTCCACCCCCGCTCCATCGCTCTGGCCGGGATACCGATATCTGACCCGGGCCACTGGACGAGGACTTTCCTCAATTCCTTGCTTGAGTGCGGCTTCGCCGGCCCTATTTACCTGGTCAACCCGCGCGGCGGCGAGGTGAAGGGGCTAACAGTCTACCGAAATATCTCCGAAGTACCCGGAGAAATCGACTACGTTATCAGCACCGTACCGCCGCGGGCGGCCGCGGCGCACATCGCCGAGTGCGCTGCCAGAGGTGTTAGGACCATCCATTTCTGCACCGCCGGTTTCAGCGAGACCGGCGAGGCCGACCACGCCCGCTATGAAGCGGAGCTTCTTAATGCGGCCCGCCATCATGGTGTAAGAATAATCGGTCCCAACTGCATGGGAATCTATTGTCCCGAATCACGTGTCTCCTTCCACACCGCATTCTCTATGGAAAGCGGGCCGGTTGGCCTCATCAGTCAGAGCGGCGGCAACACCATTGATTTGGTAATGTCCGGGAAATGGCGCGGCATCCGATTCAGCAAGGTAGTCAGTTACGGCAATGCTGCCGACCTCGATGAAAGCGATTTTCTCCAATACTTTACCGAGGACCCGAAGACGCGGATCGTCGCCGTTTATATCGAGGGTGTCAAGGACGGCCGCAGGTTCCGCCAGACACTCTCTAAAGCCGCCCTGCTCAAGCCGGTGGTCCTTCTTAAAGGCGGCGTCAGTGAGAGCGGCAACCGCGCCGCCGCCGGCCACACTGCCGTACTGTCCAGCAGCGACCATACCTGGGAAGCTTTGTGCCGCCAGACAGGCGTCATCCGGGTATGTTCCCTGGAAGAACTGACCGATGTTCTGGTTACGCTCCTCTATATGCCGCGCCCCGGCGGCCGCAGGGCGGCGATCATTGGCCCCGGCGGCGGCTCCAGTGTCCTCGCCGGCGACGAGTTTGAGCGACATGGGCTCAAGGTGCCGCCGCTGTCGCCGTCTGTCCGACAACAGCTCGGCCACTTCACCCCTATCGAAGGCAACATCCTGCGCAACCCGGTGGACTACTCTCAGAACATCATCGAATTCGATAAACTTGCCGAAGCGACCAGAATACTTTCCGGCTGGGATGAGTGCGACTTTGTTGTCGGCTACGCCAGACCCAACCTGGCGGCCCCGCATCTCCTTGGTCGGATTTCCCCCATTATAAATGCCATGCTTCAGGGTGCACGCTCCGGCGGCAAACCTCTGGCCATCATCTTTCAGCCGGGAGTCCCTCCCAATATCGCCTCCCAGATAACCGAAATCAGCGATAAGTTCATCGCCGAGGGAATACCCATTTACTATTCCTTTGGCAGAGCCGCCAGGGCTATCAGCGCTGTCCAGACCTGGAACGAACGGCGCAACAGAACGACCTGACCACCTTACCACCAGTTGCCAAACACCTGAACTGGTTGACTTCACTGAGGCGCCGGATGTATTCTCAGTGCCGCTATTTATGTGCTCTACGGCCCCGAGTTGAACAACCAGACAAACTCACCGGTTCTGACTGTTGATGCTGAAGTCACGCTAAGGCGTGCCTTTCCCGCGGTAGCGCTGGCCGTCTGTCTGTCTCTGCTGAATGTGACCATGATTGCGCCCATACTGCCGCCGTACGTTTCCGCTATGGGCGCCAGCGGATTATGGCTTGGCATCGTCCTCGCGGTCTATTCCCTGGTCAGAGCCGTGCTCATGCCGGTCTTCGGCTGGCTCTCCGACCAGCGCGGACGAAAGGCCTTCCTTCTGATCGGTCTCAGTGTGTCGATACCTGTTTCCCTCGCCTACATTCCGGCTACTACCATACCATTGCTGATTGCGGTACGAATTGTCCACGGGACGGCAACCGCCATGATTGTACCGGTGGCTACAGCCTACATCGGTGAATTGACCGCCAAAGGCCACGAGGGTAAATGGATGGGGCGTTTGAACACAGCTACCATGATCGGCATGGGAGCCGGGCCACTTGCGGGAGGCATACTGGCCCAGCAAATGGGCATAGGCGCTGTTTTCCTTGTTATGGCTGGTCTCTACCTCGTGGCGGTACTCGGCATATCGCTTTCTATGAAAGACAGCACCTCAAACCGGGTATCCAGCGGCTCTCACCCCTCGTTCAGAAAAATCAGCCGCAGTCCGAGGGTTCTCGGCCTTTTCGCCTACTGGATGGCCTTCGAAATATCCATTACCGCCATCATGACATTCATCCCCCTCTTCGCTCTGGGTAATGTCTTAATTGATTTCACCGGCATCGGACTCCTTTTTGCCGCTAACATCCTCACCACTTCTTTGTTGCAGATATGGACAGGCAGGACGGCGGACCGCTATGACCGTTTGAAGCTCGCAATATACGGGGGCATCATAACCTGCGTGCCGCTGGCGTTCATACCGGTGTCAACCGCCTTCTGGCAACTTCTGGCCATCATGATTGTCTCCGGCGTCGGCATCGCCATCTTCATGCCGGCGCTTTCTGCCATCCAGGTTGAGGAGGGCCGGATGTTCGGTATGGCATCAACCGGCGCTTCGATTCACGTGTCCATGGCCATCGGCGTTGCCATCGGCCCGGTGGTAGCCGGTGTGGTTAATGACCTGTCCGGTCTGGCCGCCGTCTTCTACTTCAGCGCCGCCATCGGTATCCCGGGCATCATCGCCTTTGTATGGTTCAACAGACATCGGCCCCAGCGTCGGCCCTGACGAGGCGGCTTCCAGAAGTATCCGCCCCCAAATAGCAGTCATACCGGACGCGTGGTAAAATCTGGTGCAATGGCCTCACCACGGGTTGTCGTCACCGGGCTTGGCGTTGTCACACCCATCGGCCTCACCGTCGCCGATTTCTGGGCGAATCTGGTGGCCGGAAAGTCCGGCGTCCGCGCCATTACACGATTCGACACCGCCAGGTACCCCTACAAGCTGGCCGCCGAAGTGGACGGATTCGACCCGCTCAAGTACCTGGACGCCAAGGCGGTATCGCGGACATCCCGGTACTCACAAATGGCTATCGCCGCGGCGTCGATGGCGGCGCAGATGGCCAATCTCGATATGAAGACAGTACGGCCGGAAAGGGTCGGGGTGGTCGTCGCCACGCTCGGCCAGGTCCGCGCCATACACGAACTGGCGGCTTCCCTCGAGAAGCCCGTGCCGACGAGAATCGACCCTCTCTTTCTTCACAAGACCGGGCCCAACATGGCGGCGGTGCAGGTGGGACGCCATCTCGGGGCCAGAGGGCCTAACTCGAGCGTTAACAGCGCCTGCGCCAGCGGATCGGACGCCATCGGCACCGCGTTTAACCTCATCCGTCTGGGACAGGCCGACGTCATGATTGCCGGCGGCGCCGACGATACCGTCGGACCGATATCCATTCTCACCATGGGCATCATCGGCACGGTGTCAAAAGCGGCCGAACCGGGCACGGCACCCAAGCCCTTCGACCTGGACCGCGACGGGATAGTCGTCGGCGAGGGCGCGGGAATGCTTGTACTTGAGACCGAAGACCACGCGCGGCGGCGCGGCGCTACTGTCCTGGCGGAGCTGGCCGGCGCCGGCTGGTCGTTCGATGCTTATAACGAGGTGGCGCCGGACCCCGAGGGCGAGGCATTGGCCATCAGGGCGGCACTCGCCAGTGCCGGGCTAAGACCGGAAGATATTCAATACGTGAATGCCCACGGCACAGGCACCCGGCTAAACGATGCCGCCGAGACGAGGGCCATAAAGCTGGCGCTGGGAGAGCATGCCCGTAAAGTCGCCGTCAGTTCCAACAAATCGGTCATGGGACATCTTTCCTGCGGGGCCGGGGCGGTCGAGGCGGCGGCCAGCGTCCTGACCATTGTTAACGGCGTTATCCCGCCGACCATCAACTACCGGACACCGGACCCGGAGTGCGACCTAGACTACGTACCGAACACTGCCCGAAAGGCGCCGGTGGACACCGTCCTCAAAAACAGCTTCGGCCTTGGCGGCCAGAACTGCTGTCTTGTCTTCCGGCGCGCAGGAGCTGTATAGAGTCTCCAGCCGAATACAGCGCCTGACGGCCGCTTACACCACCAGGGTCAGTGCCTTGGGCATTACGGAGAACTTTACCGCCTCGCCGGGAAGCAGATCGCCGTCAATCTGGATGGCCATGGGGTTTTCCGCTTGAATTTCCACCATCCTCGCCTGACGAAGCTTCAGCTTGGGATGGGCAAGGTGAGTGCCGTTGTCGACCCTGAGGAAGGAGACAGCAGCTTGGGCCCATGGGTAAGCACCGGGCTGAAATCAAGGCCGATTCCCCAAAGATTATGGGCGGCTATCTCCGGGCAGTGCGCCCGGCGCCGGCCGCGGGATTGACGATGACCACGGCGCGGGGCAACAGTTACCCCCTGAGCGCCTTAACGACATCGGCGGAGGTCGTTACCCAGCCGAGGGACTTGCTGACATTGTAGGTGGTCGCCTCGCGGCGGAAGGGATAGCGGGCGGAAGATACCGCGGCATCGGAGACCAGAATGCAGAAGTAGCCCCGGTAGAAGGCGTCACGTATCGTGGCTTCGACGCACATGCTCAGTTCGGTCCCGGCAAAGAGCAGATACCTGGCATTCAGCGTTTTCAGCGTTGTGTCCAGTGTGGTCTCATAAAACCCGCTGTGGCGGATTTTCTCGACAATGACATCGCCCGGAACGGGGGCAATTTCGGGGATGACCTCCGCTCCCCAGGAACCACGGATAGCCAGTTTATCACGCAACTGAGGCTGTTCCCGGCTGATTTTTACTATCCCGCTCTTGACGACATTGGCCGAGTCAGGCGCCCCTGCTTCGTGCAGGTCGGCCGAGTAGACATGGACGACATATACCACCTTACCGCCGGCCCGGCGCAGGGCGACAGCAACCCGGTTGATGGCGGCGGCAACGGCCGGTACCTCCGAAAGGTCGGAGCCGGCCATGTCGAAGAGCCCGCCCTTCCTGGCAAATGAGTTCTGCATATCGACAATGACCAGCGCCGTCCGGCGCGGGTCGATTTCCAGCGGCGACGGCTCGGCCTTCAGAAGAATGTTCTTTGGCAGGGAAGAAACCGACTTTCCGGGTGACACAGCCTTAATACCTCACCTGTTATTTACTCGGGGGAGTCTGCGGAGGTGGTTTCCGGGTACGCCTGCCCCAGCGTCCCAGCAGGTTCATGCCGCCGCAGTCGGCCAGTTCACGTTTTACCCTTAAGTCGATAACGCGCTCAAAAGCCTCCAGGGCTTCCTCGTGACGGCCAAGCCGGTTAAGCGCCACCGCTTTTTCGTGCCAGGCCTCAACGCCGTCCGGATTGACCTGAAGACACCGCTCATAAAGGACAAGCGCTTCACTCCACCTGCCTTTCCGGGCAAGCTCGGTGCCCTGCTGATACCATTCGCTGTATGCCGGCGGTGCCGGGTGCTCTTCCGATGTCAAGCCCGATCCCCCAATGCTTTCTCAGACACTTATCCTGAACAATAGTCCGGTGCCGTCCCCGCCCTCCAGCCGGATGCCTCACAAATAGGGCTTTTCCAGGAAATCACACCCCAATAATACCAT
>DAOUCU010000018.1:0-6398 GCA_034431935.1 Dehalococcoidia bacterium
ATCAACCATCGGCTCGGTCGCCCCGCCCATCCCCGCCACCGGCGCATATTTCTCCTGCTGTACCTGAAGCTTGAAGAGGTCCCAGCGGCTGTAGATGCCCATAAGGTCGACGGCATAGCGGTTCCGGTCAAGCTCGGCAAAGTCGAGGTCCCCGTAGACGATGGTCTCTTCGCCGTAGACCGGGCCGGCAATATACTCGCCGTGGGGGCTGATAATGCCGCTCCCACCGTGGAAGCGCTGGGGATAGTTGAAGTGGCTGTTGCGGTAGAAGTCCTTCGGCTGGTCCTTCTCCCTGAAGTAGGCGCAGGAGACGACGCCGAAGCACCGGCCGTGCAGGGCGGCGGCACGGCTGAGGACATCAACCGTGGTCTCCATCGCCCTGGTGCCCGGCCACAGCGAGCAGTGTATTTCCATGCCCAGCGTTATCCAGTAGTAAAGCTGGAGGAGCTGTTCGTGCTCGCCGCAGATTGAACCGCCAATTTTGCCGATTCCGGTGTCAAAGACCGCTCTGAGGTTGTCGCCGCCTTCGCCGGGCGTGTGGAAGAGCCGCTCGTGGACGGTATTGCAGATTTTGCGGTGGGTGCCCATGATTCTGCCTTCCGGACTGATATAGAGGGCGGAGTTGTACATGCGGCCGCGGTACTGCCCGTCGCGCTCGTTAATGCCCATGACGACGACGGCTTTGGCCCGCTTCGCCGCGGCGCACAGGGCATCAGTTTCCTTCGACGGCACCTCGACGCAGTTCCAGAGAAACCTGGCCCAGAGCTCGCGGAACAGTGCCGGGTCGGCGAAGTCGTTAGACCAGTAGGTGAAACAGGGAAGCCAGCCTTCGGGGAATACAACCAGCCGCGCGCCGTTTTTACCGGCCCTGTCAATCAGGCCGACAGCTTTGTCAACGGTGGCGCCGAGGTCGAACCACTCCGGTGCCGGACGGATGACCGACCCCGCCTGAACGGCGGCAGCACGGACTTTAGAGAACCCCCGCCTCCCGGCCATCGGCCACCTCCACTGCTTACTTTTCCGGTGACGGCCACAGGTCGGGTATGACGAAGTCAAGCCCGAGGCGCTTCAGCGTCTCCGGCTTCGGTTTGCCGGTCTCGCGGTCCCAGCCGAGCTCGGCGTACAGGGTATCCCGCATCTGCGGCCAGACGGCATTGGCGCTTCTGCCCTTGCCCAGCCCCTCGGTAACCGGGCCGCCGTAGCGCGGCGAGGGTGCATCGAGCTTCGGGTCGTACCCCTGCCGGCAGTTGAAGGCGCGGAGCAGGTTGACCGACCTCAGGCCGACGTCGACCGCCTCCGGCCAGGTCATGTTCCAGCCGGTGGCGGCGTTGACCGCCCGCATCAGGATGTCCGGCTTCTCCTGGACGGTGAACTTGCAGGCGCCGAGGCAGTCCTGGAAGGGCGAGATGCCCTTGATTCTGCCGACGAACCTGGCCACGGCTACCGGGTCGTAGGGGTCCTGGAGGTCTTCGATGCCGATATCTTTGGGGTCGACGGTGACATTGGCCTCGCTGGAGCCGGTCCCGGAAGTAGCGTTATCGACAACGTACGGCCAGACGCGGCGGTGGTCGTGGGTGCGGGGGGTGTTGCCGGCCATGGTGTGGATGGCGAACTCGGTGGCCGGTGGCCCTATTTTCCTGGCGGCGCGCATGACGCCCTCGGCCAGCCAGCTGCCCGGCCCCTGCCGGTAGGCAATCTTGTTGATCATGGCCCGCACCGCGGCGATATCGCCCCATTTCATCTCGATACCGTCAAGGTCTTCGGGTTTCAGTACCCCTTTCTGACAGCACTCCATGAGCATGCCGAGGAGCCAGCCGGTCTCATTGACGTCCATGCCGAGCCGGTCCACTTCGTTGGAAAGCCCGACAAGGGGGATGGCGTTGTAGATGCCGAGCTGTGAGCCCAAAGCGGCAAAGCATTCGTACTCCGGCATCTTGCCTTCCTGCCCGGCCAGCGGCCCATCCGGGATTTTGACTATCTGGGCATGGTTGGCACTGCAGGCCCAGCAGGTATGCCGCCGCCAGGTCACGTTGTTGAGCAGGTACTCCGGGGTAAAGGTGTTCAACTGCTCATCGGTCATCGGGTAGGTATCGATGCTCTCGTTGAGGAAGGGCGCCCGGCAGATGGGGGCGTTGCGCTTCATAATCCACAGGGTGCCCACCTGATAGGTGGGGTAGTCCTTGATGGCGTTGAGCATGTCTCTGGCGGCGGCGGCCAGTGCGGCATCGTCGGCGACCGGCACGGCATTCTTGCCGCGGGCGACGGCGATGGCCTTGAGGTTCTTGGAGCCCATGACGGCGCCGGTGCCGTTGTGGGCGGCGGCGTGACAGCGGTCGCCCATGATAATGGCAAAGCGCACCAGCCGCTCCCCGGCCGGCCCGATGGCGAAGACGCTCATGCTGGCCGGCTCATAGCCGAGCTCTTTCTTGATGTAGTCTTCGGTGTACCAGATATTTTCGCCGACGAGGTTCGGGCATTCCCGCAGTTCGGCCTGCCCGTCGTGGATGTACAGGTAGGAAAGCTTCTTGGCCCGACCGTGGATCACAAGGCCGTCGAAGCCGGACAGCTTGAGGAAGGCGCCGAGGAAGCCGTTGGCCTGGCTTGAGGTCGAGCCTTCGGTCAGGGCGCCCTTGGTCGTAACGTTGAAGGTGCCGGTACCCGCCATCCGGGTGCCGCCCAGCGGGCCGGACATGACGATGAAGCGGTTCTCCGGGTCGTTCCAGGAGACACCGGGCTTTACTTCTTCGTAGAGGTATTTGGCGCCGAGGGCGGTGCCGCCAACGTACCTGCGCAGGACTCTGGGGTCAAGTTCTTCGGCGGTGTACTTGCGGTTGGTCAGGTCAACATGGAGGACTCTGCCGGCGTACCCGGGAATGGTGGTCATTATGGACCTCCTGGGGAAGAACGTTAAAGATGCGGAGATTATAGGCAGCGGTCGAAAGTGGTGTCAAATGAAAGGGGCCGATTTAAGCCTTCGCTGTCGGCAGGGTGAAGCTTATGGCGGTTCCTTCCCGGGCGGACACATCTCCCCCGGTGCCCTGTCAAGCAGTTCGGCAACGCGTTTGTCCAGCGCCAGCGCACTCCGGTGGATGTTACTGGCTACTGCGGCGGCATCGCCCTCGCCGACTAGGTTAGTCAGGAGTTCGCTTGAGGCGATGACCGCCGCCAGTGAGTTCCGCATTTCATGAACCAGCACCCGGAAGTACTCGTCCCGACGGGCCATCTCGGCCTGCAGTTCCTGCCTCAGCCGGGTTTCTTCCTGGCATACCTTCTCCAGTTCGGCACGGGCCTTGCGGAGTTCCGCCTGGCTGGTGCGGACGGCCTCCTCGGCACGCTTGCGTTCGCTGACATCGTGGAGGACGATCAGCCGTCCGCTGACCCGTCCCCGCCGGTCGTAGAGGAGGAATACCCTGGTCTCAATGAACCTCGGGGCATCCCCTAACTGCAGGGTCTCGGGCGGGATCGGCCAGCCGGCACTGCCCTGGACAATGAGCCCCGGCCAGGCGTTGATGAGACTTTCCGCGCGCTTGCCTACGGTCAGGTCGGCCACCGAAGAGAGCATCTGTCGGGCCGCCGTGTTGATGTCCTTTATGCGGTGGTCCCTGTCGAGGATGATGATACCGTCATTCAGGCTGTTGATAAGTACGGTGCGGGCGACGGGGACGACGCCGAAGAGCTGGAAACCGTAGAAGGCGACCACGTAGATGAGGCCGGTAATGATGAAGCCGAACGGGGTGAGGTCGAGGCCGGGGATCGGGCTCTGCCCGGCCAGGTAGATAAAGTTCCCGACCAGGGGTATGAAAATGCCGGCCAGCAGGGCGGCCACCTGGCGGCGGTAGACCCGCTGGCGCCCGATGACCACGTAGATAAGCAGGGCGGCACCGGTTACCACCAACCCGTAGTTGAAGACGGCTATTGCCCGGAAGGCCGCCCCGGGGTCGTAGACCAGGATGTCGGGACGCATCGGGACCGGTGCGATGCCTGACCAGACAAGTCCGTGCCATTCGTTGGTGAAGGCCAGGATGACGGTCGCGGCCGGGATGATTGACAGCAGTGCCAAATTGCGGGCGTTAATCCACCGGTTACTGCCGGTGAAATCGCAGGCAAAGAGGAACCACAGCGCGCCGGCACCGGCAATGCCGAGGTACTGGAACTTGCTCCACAGGACTTTGGCCCACGGCTCCACCACCATTGCCTCAAGGGCCCGGAATAAGGCCCAGTCGGCCATGGCCAGCATGAAAATGGCGAAGAAAACGGCGCCGGGGGCGGGGCGGCGGTGCCAGGACGCCCAGGCGAACAGGAGCGCCAGCGCTCCGGCAAGAATGAGGACCGCGGCATACGGCGGGAACACCCAGCTCATGCTTTCATGTCTCTTTACCCTGAAGTATCGGCGTCAGGGCGTTAACTAGGGTACGCAAATGCGGGGGTAGAGTCAAATCCCGCGTGCGTGTCATGCTTCTAACCGTGATCGGCGGGCTTTCGTGACGTAGTCCAGCAGTCCCCGGCTGAAGTGTGAGGCGGTCTGGAGGCCGGCAGGGTGGATTTCTACGTTATTAAGGTACTGGAGGCGGAGGACATCACCGGCCGGAGTCTCCGGCACTATGCCGCCGAAGAAAAAGCCGAGAAGTTCCATGGCGGCGCAGGACGACTGAGCCGCCGGGTCTTCCAGCGGCGGGTCCAAATAGATGCAGTCGATGCGGCGGTTGCAGAGCTCGTCAAAGTAGGAGCGGACGGCGGTCTCAAGGTCGGCGCCGTATTCCAAAACGCGGATGCAGGCATGGCCCGCCGCCGCCCGGATGCTGACACCGATGCGTGACCGGGGAGGCAGACCGGCTGGTCCTCCTGAGTCCGCCGCGCCTGAGAAACTCCGCTTTATCCCGGCATTTTCATAAATGCTCCGGATGATTGGTTCATGGTGGAGGGGCGGGTACACCGGCACCCCGGGGCGCTGGTTGAAGGCCATGTAAAAAAGAATTATCGAACTGCGGCGCGGCGCTTCCCGGTCCGATGCCCTGCCGGGAACTGTCTTTGCCGGAAGGAAGCCGAGGAGCACCCCGGTCTCGCGAAAACCGAGGGACAGCGCCGACTTCTGGCTGTAAGGGTGCGCCGTTACCGCTTCGGCGAAGGCACCGGCCAGGCCGTCTTCACGCGCCCTGTTCACCACGCACTGCGATAGCTTTTCCAGCAGGCCCCGCCCGCGGTAGCGCGGGTCGACCACCGCCTGCCCCATCTCCCCCACCCGGTCTTCGGGCCGGTGGCGCACCAGGGCAACATGGCCGACGATTTCGCCATCCGGCGTTACCGCGACATAGGAAATGACCAGGCCGCTTTTCAGGTATTCCCTGACGGTCTCCGGCGAGTAGATGGAGTCGCGGGCGTAGCCGTAGCCGTAGCACCGGTACACCAGCCGCGCCAGGTCGAGGCCTTCGTCCGGCCTCATCAGCCGCAGTTCCACCGGCGCGTCAGACGGTACCGGCTTTGCGGTGGCTTGCGGCATCGAGCTTTCCGGCACGATGTCCCAGAGGGGCAGGCTCCTGACGATTTCCACCCGTTTGACACGGTGCCCCAGACTGAGCAAGTCCACCTCGTCGGCGAAGGCTTCAACCGGGATTGTCCCCGGCCCGGACCTGCCGGCCGGCTCCGGTTTTTCCAAGCCGGAAGACATGCCCCGGTCTTCGATGGTGACCGCCACCTGCCGCGGCCGGCGCAGGATGGTGATATCACAGGTGCCGTCTTCGCCCGGGTGGGGGCATGCTCAATGGCGTTCATGCAGGCCTCTTC
This sequence comes from Dehalococcoidia bacterium, assembly GCA_034431935.1. GTDB lineage: Bacteria > Chloroflexota > Dehalococcoidia > GIF9 > JBFMDU01 > JBFMDU01. Next base: position 5,782 of record DAOUCU010000018.1, read on the forward strand.
GGTCACCCGGGCCAGCTTTTCGGCATCGGTGGCCGGCATGGCGAGCTTTAAGGCGGTCTCGCGGACGAAGCCGGCTACCGCCGGTATCAACTCAACTCCGGCCTGGACGGTCAGTTTCGCTATCTGGCGCTCGGCATGACTCATGTCGTTCAGAAAGCCGACGCCTCTTCCACCGTGATGCGGATGACGTTCTTGACCACGGCTTTGCGCCGTTCCAGGGTCTCTCTGGATATCTGGTCGAAGAGCGGGCCGGAGCTGAGGACCTCCGCCGTGCCCCAGATGCGGCATCCCCTGCGGTTGGCCGGGTTGAAGAAAAGGATGGAGATTTTGGGGTTTTCTTTGAGGTTGGCGGTGGTGCGGGGTGACTCGACATCGCCGAAGCAGAGGGTCTCATCGTCGAGCACGCGGAGCGACCCTTTGGGGGAGATGTTCGGCTTGCCGGTCTTATCGGCGGTGGCGACCATGGCCGGCATGCCTTCGGCTATCAGCTTTCTAAGTTCCCCGGTCAGCTTCATCTCATTATCACCTCCTGCACGGGCCAATGGCCTGAACGGAGAAACTACGCAGAAACATGTTAGTGCCGGGAATATCGGGCTGTCAATCGGTGGCCGGGCAGG
>DAOUCU010000019.1:0-5477 GCA_034431935.1 Dehalococcoidia bacterium
CTCTTTGTATTTTCTTGCCATTTTCACCTCCAGGGTGGTCTATTCCCTGGCCTTACTTTAATACAAAGAGGCGACTTTTCATAGCTGAGCAGGCATTTCAATCGCTATTTTCGGGTTTTACGGCGCCCTTGACAGATGGTACCTGCTTGGTTCCGTCTGAATGAAAAGGGGCCGCTTTCTGATAATGGGCCACAGGATTCTCAAGTGAGAAAAACAGAATACAGGTAAGGACAACCACTCTGGTTGTCCTTACCTGTTGTAAAGGGGAAAGGCCTATTTCTTTCTGCCTCTGCCACTGCCACCCCTGTTGTCGTCATCATTGCCTGAACTCTGACCCGGTTTCCATCCCGGTGATTGAGTGTTGGTCATAGCTTTGACAGCATACTCCCAGGCTTTCTCATAGTGCTCGAACGCCTGGCTTATGTCGGGGGATCTACCCATAAGCTCTTGCGAAGCCTTCTCATAAGCCGCTACGGCTTTGGCTAACAGTGCGGCATCAATCAGACCGCTGGCGGCATCCCTGGCTTCCTTAATTGCGGTGGCCGCGAGACGCCGGTCGGCTTCAAGGAGATTCCCCTGGACCATAGAGGCAAGCTCCTTAATATTCTGAGGCAGGTTGCCGCCGCGGGCCAGTGACTTGAGGTCATTGGCCGCAAGTTTCTCATAATGGAAGACCTTATCGGCGTCCCTGGCGTTGAGATGGCTATCATCTATCCAGTAGGCTGCGTTCAGGCTCTTCTCGATGTTGCTGATGGCCTGTTTAAGAGAACTGTCAATCCGGCTCTGTCCGGTCAGCGCCGATTTGAGCGCGTTAAGGGCGCTCAGTTTGAGGGGGCGTGCTGGCTCAGAGGGAGTCGGTGGCTGCGGCTCATACTTGACCAAGATGGCGCGGATGGCCGCCTCCCATGCCTTACCGTAGAAGTGGATGGCCTGTTCGGCATCGTTCTTCTTACCACCCTGTGAATAGGTGTCAGCGCGAAGGAGGTACGACTTGGCCTCGTTGAGATAACGCAGGGCCTTCGGGGTTGTGGCTATCTGCCTGGCCTCGTTGTAGGCAACATTAGCCAGGACGCGGTCGGCCTGAACAAGACTATCGCCTACGGTCCGGGCTACATCTTTGACTTCGGCCGGAACGCGAGGATGACTGAGCACGTGCTTCAACTGGATAGCGGCGTGTCTCTCGGCGTCGAAGACACGGCCGCCGGTGCGCTGGTTCAAATGAGTATCGTCAACCCAGAGATTGGGCATCAGGCTGGCCTTGATGAGCACGATGGCTTCCCTGATCTCCCGCTCCCAGTAGGGCTTCAGGTTATTGTCTCCGCAATTGATTCTGGGTAATGTGTGGCTGGTTCCGGTAAGGCGCTCGAGCGTGGTCACCGACGTTGCCTTCAGTGCCCGGGCGCCGCTGGGGCCGGGCTGTGGTGCCAGCGTCAACGTCACAGCTATGGTCGCCGGGCTTCCCGCCGCTCCCGCGGCGGCTATGGTGATGGTACCGTGGTAGGTGCCGGCATTAAGGCCGGTGACATTCACGGCGGCTACGGTCTGGCCGGTGCCCGTAGTAACGATGCCGCTGGTCGGGGACAGTGTGAGCCATCCGGCGTTGGTGGAAGCCGTCCAGCTCAGCACACTGCCGCCCGCGTTGGTCAGCGCAAGAATCTGGTTAGCGGGATTGGGGCCGCCGACAGTAGCCTCGAAGCTGATCGAGTTCTGGCTGACCGATAGGGCTGGCCCGAGAGATACGCCCACGGTTACCGGTATCGTCGCCGGACTGCCGGTTGCACCGCTGGCATTGATAGTCAGAGTACCAAAGTGGGTCATAGCGGGCATGGTGGTGGTGGCAACGCTAACGGTCAATGATGCTGACTGACCCGCAGTCAGACTGCCACCGGTGGGAGTGACCGTGAGCCAGGCATGGCTTGAAATGATTGACCAGTCGAGAGAGCCGCCTCCAGAGTTGCTCAGAATTATGGTCTGGGGCTGAGGATTAAGCGTCGTTGTCCCGGAGAAGCTGAGAGTCTCGGGGCTGTAGGAGAGAGCCGGGCCGACAACCGTCAGCGTCACCGGGATAGTCAGCGGGCTGTTGCTGGCGCCATCCGCGCTTACGGTAATGACGGCACTGTGGCTACCCGCATTCAGTCCGGCAATGCTCGCTGATACGGTTACCGTGCCCGGCTGGCCGGATGAGCTGCCGCCGGTCGGGTTGAGGCTTAGCCAGGCCGCGCTGCCAGATACCGACCAGTTGAGCGTGCCGCCTCCGGAGTTGGTGATGGTGAAGCTCTGGCTGGCAGGGTCAGTGCCGCCGAGCAGAGCGACAAAATTGAAGCTATTGGTATTAACCGAGATAGCCGGCGCCGTAGAGATTACCACGGTTACAGGCACCGTGACCGGACTGCTCTGAGCGCCGCTGGCGGTTATGGTTATGGCGGCGTTGTGGGTGCCGGTGCCGAGCGCGGCGGTGTCAACCGATACAGTGATTATCGCAGGGCTGGTGCCAACCGTTCCCCCTGTTGGGTTAGCACTGAGCCACGGTGAACTGCTCGATGCCGCCCAGGCGAAACTGCCGTCGCCGCTATTAGAAATAGTCAGCGTCTGGGTGGGGAACGGCGTGCCGGGTTGGCCGGCGAAGTTCAGGCTGGCCGGGGTGACCGAGATTGATGGCGGTCGGCTGATGGTAATGGTGACTGGTAGACTTGCCGGACTGCCCGAAGCACCGGGCGCGGTTATCGTTATGGCTCCGGTAAAGGTGCCCGCGCTGAGGCTGGCGGCGTTCACGGACACAGTAAGCGACGCTGAAGCTCCCGCCATAAGACTGCCGCTGACCGGGCTGACGCTTAGCCACTGGGTATTACTGGAGACGGCAGTCCAGTCCATGGTGCCGCCGCCAGAATTGGTCAAAGTCACGGTCTGTGGCGCCAGTGGACTCCCTGAGGTCCCGGAAAAGGTAAGGCTGCTCGGGCTAAGCAAAATAGTCGGTGGTGCCTGCACCGTCACCGTCACCGGTACGGTGACCGGTGCGGCACCGGCAGCAGAGAATGTGAGGTTGCCGGTGTAGGTTCTAGGGGACAATGCGGAGGTCTTGATGGTGACCACCGTGTCCTCGGCCCCACCGGTCGGAATGGAACCGCTTGCCGGGCTGATGGACAGCCACGAAGGCTGGTCGCTAACGGCGGTCCAGTCGAGGGTTCCGACACCGGTGTTGCTTACCGTTAGGGTCTGCTGGTGGTCTCCAGAGCCGGCGGTGACATCGAAGCTGATGTTAGGCGGGTTCATGGACAGGGCCGGCACGCCGATGGCCAGGGTGACCGGAATACTGACCGGGCTGTTCGCAGCCGGACTTCCCTGCTCGTTTTGACCGGTAATAGTGATGCTGGCGTTGTAGGTGCCCCCGGACATTCCCGCCGGATTGACGCCTACTGTGACGGGAGTAGTGTCCCATTGGGAAACACCGCTGACGGGGGCTACGGAAAGCCATGACGCACTGGTGGTCACTGACCAGACAAGGCTGCCGCCGCCCATATTCCAGATGCCGATGGTCTGGTTCGCTGGGTAGGGCTGGCCCTCGACGCTCTCAAAGTATAGGCTGTTCTCCGTGACACCGATCCACGGTGCCTCTGCCCTGACGTACTCCAGCACCGTTATTTCGGCCAGACCGGGCTGTATGGGAGATAGGGTGCTGTTGGTCTGAGTCCAGACCCACACATAGCGGCCCTCGGCCAGACCATACATGCTGAAGTTCCCCTGCTCGGTGGTGGTGGTGGTGGTGCCGAACATGTCAGGATATGACTTGAATACGTTCGATGCGCTGGCATCGAACGTGGGAGTGTTGGAAACAAATAACCGGTACCAGTGGTCGTTCTTGGGGTCGACGACAAGTTTGCCGATTTTGTAACTGCGGCCGAGGTCGATCATGATGTGGCCGAAGGTGGTATTCAGACCATTATCGTTACGTACGGCGTTGGAAAGCCAGAAGGTGTTCCTGTTGCCATCGTTAGCGTTGGACACGGTATAGGGCGGGTTGGGCGTACCTGCGAGATTGGCAACCGGGCGGTTAAGGGCGATATTAACATTGCCCGGCGCATAATCAATTGGGGGGTCTACGGCCGGGTTGAGGTAGTTATAGACCTCAAATTCATAGACGCCTATCGGGGCTGTGCCATTGGCCCAACCATTGAACTTGAGATAGCGTGCGAAGAAGCCGTTAACGTAGATCGAGACCGGTCCATCCATCGAGGCCGTCCACAAGCGCGTGCCGCCGGGCAAAGGGGTGAAGTCGAGATTATTGCTCGAGCCCGATATGTCGAAGCCCTGGACCCAGGCGAGGCTAAGGTCGATGCGGCCGATGTTCTGGCGCGAGCCAAGGTCAACTACAAATGTGATGCGGTTTATGGGGCCGCCCTGATTGCTGTACACAGCCGTGCCTTGGTTGCCATCGGTAACGTATGATGGCTCTCCAGAAACTACATTAGTTATCAGGTTGACCGGCGCACCCAGAGCCGCATTCCAGAAGTCATAGACAATCTTCTCCTGTGCGCTGGCAGGCATAACCGGCCCGAAAGCGGACAGAAGTAACGATAGCGATACTATTACTGCGAGCAGTCCGCGAACTCTTGGCATCAGGCATTCTCCTGTCTACTACAGCGGTCTACCGCCGAGTCCGATGGGCACAATGGGCAAGCCATCGGTTACTACAACCTTTGGTACAATTATAGTTTAGAAGCAGCCGCAAATACAGCCCTGATGGTAACGGAATGGTTACGATTTGGTTTCGTTTTGGTCGTGATCCGTGTTCAGGTCACCGGCGGGGGAGTTGGGTGGGACGGCTTTTTCCACCAATCGGGGAAGGGACACCTGCTGGCCGCTAGGTGCCGGACAATACGCTCCGTTATATATAGCCGATGACTGTCCCGGTCATAATCTATAGCGCTCGTTGAACTCATCGATAACAGCCAGCAGGTCACCGTCGAGCAGACCCCGAACCTTCTCCACAATATACCCGGGGACCTCCTTATAGTAGGCCTGGGCAATACCCCCGGCCATGCAGGCAAGGGTATCGCTGTCGCCGCCCAAAGACACCGCTTTCCTGACGGCATCCTCGTAGTCCTTTGATTCCAGGAAGGCGGTGATGGCCTGCGGCACCGAGCGCTGGCAGGTCTCGTCAAAGCGGTAATGCGGGCGGATTTCATCCAGCGTCGGGCTCAGGTCGTAACCGAAGGTGTCCTCGACGTACTTCTTAATCATCTCTTTGCTTTCCCCCGACCTGGCCAGGAAGATGCAGGCGGCCACCGCCCGGGCGCCCTTGATGCCCTCGGGGTGGTTGTGGGTGACGGCGGCGCTTCTCTCCGCTTCCCGCAGGACGGTTTCGAGGCTGGAGAAGGCAAAGCCCACCGGGCTGACCCGCATCGCCGAGCCGTTGCCGAAGCTGTTGTAGGGGGCAGGGCTGTCGCTGTCCAGCCATTGCAGGAACATGCTGCCGTAGC
>DAOUCU010000020.1:0-4889 GCA_034431935.1 Dehalococcoidia bacterium
TGACCGCGGCCGTGGCGTCACCGGGGAAATCAACGCGGGAAAATTCCCGCTGCGGTGAAGGTTCCCCAACCGGTATGCTAAGTCTCCATCCACTGCCGGCACGGCTTTCTCCGCCAGGAAGCTTTGGACTGCACCCCTATGATTGGACAGATATGGTCAGGAGAGCCTGGCGGGGTATCTCATTATTCTCCTGATTACCCAACAGGTTCTCGGACTCCTCCGGTGGCCGGTAACCAAGCGCTGAATGAAGTCTTTTCTGATTGTAGACCTCCTCAAGAAAATAGGGAAGCCTTGTCACCACGTCCTGAACAGTCTCATATTCCCATAGCTGTACCTCCTCATATTTCAGCGTTTTGAAGAAGCTTTCCATCATGGCGTTTTCATAGGGATTGCCACCTTGTTCAAGATACAAGGTCAAGATACGCCGGCAATACCTCCGCCACCAAGGGCTAAACAACATCATGAAGTGAATTAGAATTAGATGTGCATTGTGTCACTTGTTGTTGGGCTACTGGCTGCAAATACCGTTAAGACCTTATGTTGTGGGCCCCCGAATCTCGGGGGCCCACAACATAACGCATCTCAGCAACTGACTATCAGTATTGAATTCACAGTCACTACTTATTCATCCAGACATATTCAAACTTGTTATCTGGACCGTAGACCATGGGGGTAGGTTTGAAGTCCATTACGTAAGGATAGTAGTACAGGTTACCCTGCAAGAAAGCGCCGGGCATGACCGGTTTGTCCTGCAGAATGATCCTCTCGATCTGCCTGGTGAGCTCGCGCCGCTTGTTGGTATCAAATTCGCGGGTCTGCTCGTCGAAGAGCTTATCCACCTCTGGATTGGAATATTTCATGAAGTTGCTTGAGCCGCCCGTCTTGAAGTACGCCATGTAGGCATCGGGGTCTGGCAGGGAGGCATACAGCACTTCATTGAACATTTCCCACTCACCGGCACTGCGGGCTTTATACGCTTCGGCGTTGCTCGGGTACGGCTTCAGTTCATAGGTAATGTTGAGGTGTTTCTTTAAAGCATCGCCGTACTGTATGAACGATGGCTCACTGTGAGCCCCGGGGACATTGGCATACACCATGCGCACCTTGAAGCCATTCTTGTAGTTGGATTCCGCCATCAGCTTCTTGGCTTCGGCAACCCTCTGATCATAGGTCTTGCCCGCCCACCCCATGATCTTCATCACTTCAGACTCCGGATTGGCCCAGGTTCTGGCGAAAATACCGCGGTTTGGCTGCCCGAAATCAAGCGACCCGACGCGCGCCAGTAGCTGGTCTTCAGAACTGTAGATAAGTCCCACGGCCTGGATAACCTTAGGGTCCTGGAAGGGCTTGAATTCCTTGTTGAGATATATCAGAAAGGGGGTATCGGCCTTCTGCTTGATAAACCTAGCATCCGGTGCTCCCTTGTTCATCCTATCAACATCACTCTGGTTGTAAAGAATCTGAATCGGGTTGAGCATATCGAGCTGCTTGGCGATAAAGGCGTCGGAGCCGCTCGTTATGCTTTTCATGATGTAGATCTGGATCCCATCCAGATAGGGCAGTTGCCTCCCGTACCTGTCTTTCTTGAAGTAGTTCGGGTTCCTTTCCAGTTCAAACATGGATTCCGGAACGTACTGCTTGAATTTGAAGGGGCCGGTACCGATAAGAAATCCGGTGGTCTTCGGATCAAGGCTCTCCGAATGCTTCGGCTGGATCACCGCATACCCGTTGGCCAAAGCCAGCATGAACGACGGAGACGGATACTTGAGCTTAATCTTTACTGTATAGTCATCAACCCTGGTAACACTTTCCATGGCCGCGAGCGTGGTAGCAATGCGGGCGGCCCTTTTCGGGTCGGCCATCTTCTGCAGGCTGTAGACCACGTCATCAGCAGTGAAGGGCTTGCCATCATGCCACTTGACACCCTGGTTAAGGATAAATGTTATTTCTGTACCATCAGCGCCCAATTTCCATTCCTTGGCCAGATCACCGATGAGGTTGTCAAGAGCCGGCTCGCCCTTGTCAACATCCAGCTGGATGAGGTTGTTGTAGATGGGAACGCAGGGCCCACCCGCCCAGGCCGAGGTCAGGCTGTGCAGGTCATAGCCAGCCGGACCGGCTATCTGGGTATACCTGATGATGCCACCCGTCTTGATTGTGGGCACCACGGGTGCCGGCGACGGCGACGGAGATGGTTTTGGTGCAGGAGAAGGAGATGGCGACGGAGCCAGAGTGGGAGATGGCTTCGGCGGCGCGGCGGCTGGACCGCAGGCTACGACCAATAAGATGACCACAGCTAGAACTGATAATAACGAAATAGCTTTCTTCACGGCATTCCTCCTCGTCTAATAAGTCTACTCCAGATACTCCGGTAAAAGCGTGACGCTACTCGGTGCAACGCTATCTGCCATAAACGGAAGGACTAATCAGGGTCTCTACCTGCGGCCAGAAGCGTGTTCACGGGCTGCACTCTCTTAACAACTATCCACCTCCTGTCAGCGTGTTTTTTCGCCTTCGACACCTCTCAAGCGACACGGTTTCCATTACGTCAGGGCTGAACGATGTACTCATTTTCGCAGTCATTGATTCGTATGTCGGTCTTCGACGCGCTCGACAATTTCAATCAGTACGCCGCCGGGACAACGCAGATGTGCTAGCAAAACCCTGCCATGCCTTCGGCTTGAAATGAAAAAGGGGCCTGTCTCCGCCCTGATCCCCTTCGATTGCGCTCTCGCAAGTGTATCGATTAGGTTGTTGGTCTCCAGAGTTAACATGAAAAGTCCACGATTGGGAGGGCGGGCCATCGGAGCCAGTGTGCGCCCTTTTACCGACAGTTCCATGAAAACTAGGATCAATGATTCCCGGTCTGGATCTCCGACAAATGCTATTCTGCCTGCCGTACCGTCGGGCAAAGCAAGAACAGTATCGACTACCCCCTCCGGCAAAATCGCGTTGCGGATTATGTCAAGTCCAAAGACTTCATGGTAGAAACTGGTTAGCTGTGAAACGTCATCAACAATTATCAGGGAATGGTTCAGCCGCAAGTAGCCGGCTCGGCCGCATGAGTCTGTACCCCCTAGCCGATCGAGGTGAACTATCGGTACGTCATCCTCAACGATAGCTATCACCTCTCTCACTTTGTTACCTAGGGGAGCATAGGTCACCGGGTCTGATAGCGAACGATACCCCATGGCAGTGAGTTGACGGAATACGGAGTCAATGTCATTTACGACAAACCCCAGGTTAAATAGGCCGTAGTCCCAGTTTCTGGCGTGTTTGCGAATCGTCAGACCCACGGCCGGAGTAAATTCCAGTAGTTCGATTAGAGATGATTGCAACGGGCTTTTCAATGTTACCGATCTTACAGCGGTTACGTTCTGAAGCCCCCACAATTTCTTGGCCTCATCGCAGTCAACCGACCGGTCGTCCGTTACGGAGAGTCCGACAAAGTCACAGAAGAAAGATAGCGACTTCTCGGCATCACCAGTGCAAATTGAAACCTGCAGAATCCTGGAGGACGACATGGCCCAACCGTCACAAACAATAACTGATTCAGTCCATCGCCTCCGGCCACCGCAACACTATTTGCGGAGAGGGGACCATCAAGCCAAGCCTGAGAAGCATTGACCTCTCCCTTGCCGTGTTAACAGCGTCTCCCATCCTGCTCTCCCCATCATATGTAGTTCACGTTATCAATGATTTGCGGACAATCACCCAATCGCTTGTTCTTACCGAGTTACCGGAGCCTGAAGACTCTAATAATCAACGTCATTGTCTCCTACAGGAGGTGCCCCTTTTTTTCCAATACCCCCAACTCTTTACCCGCCCAGAGGACGTGTTTCAGCATGCGCCTCTCCGCGGAGTCAGCATCATGACTCTTCAGGACATTCAGAATCTCGCGGTGCTCGGTTACTATCCTCTTTCCTGTACCAGCCGTGTAATCAACGTAGAAACTGAGGGCTATGGTGCTTAGAACGTCCATAAGATAATCCGTCACGAGTATTATGAGCGGGTTTTGGGTAGCCTCGGCGACCAAACGATGAAAGTCTGAAATACACGGCTGCATCTCCGCGTATTTATCATGCGACGGCCTCTCACGCATCGCCTTTTCTGCCTGTTCCAGACGAGCCAGGTTATTTTCCAGTTTACCGATCGAATCATCTCGGATTCTCAAAGCGGCTAGCCTTGCCGCCTCCGGCTCGATTATGGTTCTGAGCTCCTGAAAATGCTCTCGAGTGAACTTACGGGATCCCAGGTAACCTTGAAGCAGGATTTTGAGAGGGCCGATTTCAGGTTGCCGAACAAACAGACCGCCGTTTCGACCTGTCTTTTTAGTAATGAGTCCGAGAGCCTCCAGCGCGCTCAAAGACTGTTTGACAACTATTAGACTTACGTTGAACTGGCTCGCCAGCTCGCGCTCATCGGGAAGCCTTTCTCCGGCGGTGAGTTCTCCGGAAAGAATCCGCTGCGTCAATTCCTGTCGCACAACGTCAGTCAAACGTAACGTACGAACGGGCTCAAACCTGAAACTGAATTCTTTCACAGCCATGGCTTGCGTCGACATAAAACTGTGATATTATATTATATTATTTCGGCACCTGCCGTCAACCGGCTCTCCAATGTCAACATCACTATCCATGGTGAAACCTTGCAATACAGAATACGAAGTCTGCCGCACTAGCTGCCGGCATTAACCGGACAAGCGCCAAGACAAATTCCTTTGACACTTCTGGCGAGGGTACACGGTAATTAGTGACGGCGGTCAGGTCACGAAGAGAAGCATGGCTTTCAGACTCCTCATGGGTGTTCCGCCGGTTGTGGTGCCATTGCTAGCCGCATGTGCCGGTGAAAGGCCTACCCCTACCCCAGGATTGACCTCAATTTCACTG
>DAOUCU010000021.1:0-12587 GCA_034431935.1 Dehalococcoidia bacterium
TATTTGCTACTCTGGATCAGAGAAAGGAACTCCGCCCGGGTAGCCGCCCTGGTCCTGAAAATGCCGCGCATTGCCGAAGTCACCACATTGCTGCCCGGCTTCTTGATCCCACGCATAATCATACAAAGGTGCTCTGCCTGAATGACCACGGCGACCCCGGCGGGGTTGAGGGCCTCCATGATAGCCTCGGCAATCTGGGTGGTCATGCGTTCCTGAACCTGGGGCCGCTTGGAGCATATCTCGACCACCCGGGCGAGTTTGCTCATGCCGACTATCCTGCCGGCATCATTCGGTATGTAGCCGACATGGGCTACACCATAAAATGGAAGGAGGTGATGCTCACACATCGAGTAGAAAGGTATATCCCGGAGGACAATCATCTCCCGGTGCCCCTCTTCGAATTCAACCTGAAGCTCGTTTTTGGGGTCAACGCCTATCCCGGCGAAAAGCTCCTGGAACATTTCAGCGATGCGCTGCGGCGTGTTTCTGAGGCCTTCTCGCTGCGGGTCTTCGCCGAGAGCCTTGATCAATGTTGTCACTGCGCTCTGGATTTTCATCTCATCAATCATGGTGTTCTCGTACCGCTCCTAGCGCCAGCCCAGCGCCTCTTCGATTGCCATGGAATCGACAGGGAGTTCCGGGAATGGCTCGGCATATTTGATTGGCGTGTCAGGGTCTTTGAGCCCGCTGCCGGTGATAACGCAGACAATCCGTTTGCCTTGAAAATCAGTACTTTCGCGCGCCATCTTCAAGAGCCCAGCTACTGATGCGGCGGATGCCGGCTCGCCGAAGACGCCTTCCCGGGATGCAAGCAGTCGGTAGGCTTTGAGAATCTCAGCATCGCTTACCGCCTTGATGACGCCGCCAGACTCATCTCTGGCACGGACGGCCGTCTGCCAGCTGGCGGGATTGCCGATGCGGATTGCGGTGGCGATGGTCCTTGGGTGGTCAACCGGATGTCCGAGCACAATCGGCGAGGCGCCCTTGGCCTGGAAACCCATCATCATTGGCTTCCGGGTTGTCTTTCCAAGGCAATAATATTCCGCAAACCCCTTCCAGTAGGCGCTGATGTTGCCGGCATTGCCAACCGGTATGAACAGGTAATCGGGCGCGTCCCCGAGTTCGTCCACGATTTCGAATGAGGCGGTCTTCTGCCCCTCAATCCTGTTGGGGTTTACCGAGTTGACCAGAGTTACCGGGTGCTTATCTGCCAGACCGCGCACGATTTTCAGGGCTTCATCGAAGTTGCCCTTGAGAGTAATGATTTTAGCTCCGTAAGCAATGGCTTGGGCGAACTTGCCAATAGCTATCTTGCCTTTGGGAACGACTACGATCACCTTTAAGCCGAATCGAGCGCCGTAAGCGGCGGCTGATGCGCTGGTGTTGCCAGTGGAAGCGCAAATAATGGTAGTACTGCCGCTTTCTACGGCTTTGGCTACGGCAACAACCATGCCGCGGTCTTTGAAAGAGCCAGTCGGGTTGCATCCTTCGAGCTTGAAATATAGCTCCGCACAACCGATTTCTCTTTCAATCACCTGGGACCTGACCAGAGGGGTGTCGCCCTCGCCGAGTGTGATTAGCGGAGTGGCTGGAGTTACGGGAAGTAACTCTTTATATCTGAGAAGAACGCCACGCGGCATATCAAGCCTCGATTCTTACGAAGTTGCTGATTTCCCTGACAACCTCGAGCCGCCTCGTCTCTTTGAGCGCTTCCTGCATCGCCTGTTCTCTCGCCGGATGTGTGGTGATCACGATTTCAGCCGTCTGCTTCGCGGCATCAGTCTCTTTCTGGATGACCGATGAAATACTTATCAGGTGATCGCCCAGTGTTTTCGAAATAATGGCAAGGACGCCCGGCGCGTCTTTGACCTTTAGTCTAAGGTAATAGCACATCTCGATATCGGATATCGGCTTGATTGGTAGATTGCGTGGTGGATATTGTACGGCGTTAATGCGCCGCTTGACGATGTTGCGTGCGATACCAATGACATCGGCGATAACAGCGGAGGAGGTGGGTTGAGCGCCGGCACCCTGTCCGTAGAAAATAACCTTGCCGAACAGGTCGCCCTCCACCTGAATAGCGTTGTAGACTCCGGTAACCTTGGCCAGAAGAGAGTCTTCCGGAATGAACACCGGGTGCACCCTGACTTCAATGCCATGGTCAGTCTGCTTCGCGATAGCGAGAAGTTTGATGGCATAGCCCAGCTCGCGCGCGTAGCGGAAATCTTTGGCTTTCAACCGGGATATTCCCTCATGGTAGATATCTTCGGGGGCTACGTTTGAGTGGAAGGCGAGACTGGCCAGAATGGCCAGCTTATAACTGGCGTCTATGCCTTCAATATCATTAGCGGGATTGGCTTCGGCATATCCAAGCTGCTGGGCCTGCTTTAGAGCAACCGAGAAGTCGAGGCCTTCTTCGGCCATCTTGGTCAGGATGTAGTTGGTAGTGCCGTTCAGGATGGCGTGTATGGCGCCGATGCGGTTGACTATGATGTCACGCTGAAATGGCGCGATGAGCGGGATACCCCCGCCGACGCTCGCTTCGAACCTGATTTCCACACCGTTCTTTCTCGCCAGCGAGCAGAGCTCATAGCCATGCTTGGAGATAACCTCTTTGTTAGCTGTGACAACATGTTTGCCGCTCCTAATGGCGGCGGTAATGTAGTCCAGGGCAGGATGCTCGCCGCCAATAAGTTCGACCGCGATTGATATTTCCGGGTCGTGAATGATATCGGCGGCATCGGTGCTTACCAGCGCAGAGAGTGCATCCGGAGGTTTCTTCGCGGGGTCTTTTTCTGCGATTCGTTTGATGACCAGCGGCGTTTCTGCTTGCTCAGCCAGGACTTGCGGCCGGTCGGCAAACACTCTGGCCACGCCGCTGCCGATTGTTCCCATGCCAATCAAGCCGATGTTAACGCTTCTTCTACCGCTCATTTGGACCTCTGTTTCGGAAGATGTGCCAGGGCCCAATGCGTCTGTTCCGGTGTCAGCAGAATCTCTACCTTCGTCTTCTTGGTCTCTTCATCCAGCCACTTTTGGAAAGCCTTATCAATTAGCTTATTGCGTGTGCTTTCATCGAGAGTACGGCCGTTCTCCTTATCTATCAACTTGATGAGCCAGTAGCCGCCGGTAGTCGTTGCTCCATCTTGCCTGATCGGATCACTAATCTGGTTGATCTCCAGCTTTTCGGCTGCGTCCTTAATTACGGGAGGAGTGCTGGCGTTCACTGTGCCCATATCTCCGTCTTTTTCTTTGCTCCCAGCATCTTGAGACAGTTCTTTTACAATTTTCACGAAGTCCTCGCCGGATTCAAGTCTGGTAATTGTAGCCCGAGCCTCGGCCTCGTTGCCGAGAAGAATACCCCTTATGTGTCTGATGTTACCCTCATCAATCTTCGTAACCTGAATTACCCAGTATCCGACATACTTTACAAGCGCATCGTAAACAGGCTCACTGATGGAGCCCCTATCGAGTTTTGAGGCAGTCTCCCAGACCTTGTCGGACCTGACCAGTTCGTCCATAAGTTCTCTTGTTTGCCACCCGGTCTTGCCGCCATTCGTTTGGGTACGTGGATCGTATGAATACTCGGTGGCCAGTTTGGCGAATTCTTCTCCTTTGTCCAGTCTGTCTCTCACGTTTTTGTATGCCTCGATACTTTCGAGAAACATCACCTCCAGGTCCTGCTGGTCGGCGCTGGTCGGCACCTGAAGCCCGAAATAGTCCGAGCGTAATTTCTCACCAAGCAGTTGAGCCATGACGATGTCGCGTAATTCAGGAGTGTTGTCCATCTTGTATTCGCTTATCTTGTTGGATACTTCTGCGTCATCCACTTTAATTCCCAGAGACCTGGCACCCTGGTATACCAATTCGTTGCGCTGGAGGTCCTGGGTAACGTAGCCTATTGCCGAACTGGCCTGGCTCGGGTCAGTCCTGGTATATAGTGCGAGAACATTGGTAAAGTAACCCAGATTGAACACCCTGTCGCCGACTATAAGCACCGGTTGGGAGCGTGGTCCAATTTCGTCACGATAGAAGCCGACGCCAACCATGATAAGTACGGCGGCAATGACTGCGGCGCTGGCACAGGTAACAATCAACTGCCAGCGACGCTGTCGTTCCCATTTATCGAGCTGGCGCTTGGTGGGCAACCGCTTGGGTTTGAGTTCCTTCTGTTTTTGTTTCTTTGGCATTAAATGGAACCTCGAATGCGGGGCCTGCGCAGGAGCATGCCCCGGGTGATATGGTAAGGCTGTCAGCACCCGCGTGACGACGCGTCAAAGCGGTTGCGCTGAACGAATAGCTATGATACCATACTGCGGCTTCTCAGGAAAGCAACGGGGTGTAGCGCAGCCTGGCAGCGCACCTGAATGGGGTTCAGGGGGCCGGCGGTTCAAATCCGCCCACCCCGACCAGTGCGGTTATCGAACTGCTGTTGTCCGCTCAATATTACTGCTGGACAATGGATTTCCCCGTCACTAATCGCTTGGATGTTTCGGTACCAGCTATACGGTAGCTTAACGGAGTAGTGGACAGGGTCAATAATGGTGGAAGAAGAGCTGGTGCAGGTGTATACCGCTTTGGGTGAAGCTACAGCCAACTTAATCAAGGGCAAGCTTGAGCAAGCGGGTATTCCGGTTCTGCTCAAGTACGAGAGCCTCGGGAGCGTTGTAGGTGTGCTTGTCGATGGTCTGGGTGAGGTCAGGGTCATGGTACCAAAGCGTTTTGAAGAATTAGCGAGGCAGATGCTTGTCTGAATTGGGTTGGAACGATGCAGCAGCGCTTGCTTACATGGTCGCTCAGGACACCCCTGCCGCCGCGGTCGCGGGCACAGGGTGTCATGATACCGACGGAACTGTCCACCGGTGGTTTTTTCGGGGACAAGCAGCAGGGGAAGAGTTACTTCACGACGACTGTGCCCTTCATGTAGGGATGGGGTATGCAAAAGTATTCGTAAATACCGGGTTGAGTAAAAGTAAAGCTAAATGTGGCGCCTCTTGACATATTCCCGCTGTCGAATATCCGGGCATCGCTGGTCACCGTGTGGACTACGGAGTCGCTGTTCGTCCAAACTACTTTAGTACCGGCGGTGATTTCGATTGTTGGTGGTACGAAGGCAAATCCGCTGATGGTGATTGAGGCGGTTGGTGGTTGTGTAGATGTAGTTTGTGAGGGCGTCGGCTGTGTCGCGGTTGCTCCGGAGGTGCAACCAGCAACGATGATGAAGACCAACACCGGAAAAAGCAGGACTCGGCTGTAGCGTACCATATGAGCCTCCGATGGCTATCGTAATACTAGCCATTGATAACCACCTAGGGCTATTTTACTGCGTTGACGGCATAATAGAAACATGAGAATGAAATACTTGCAGGTGGTGACCACGTGTTCGTCTGAAGCTGAGGCGGGGCGAATTGCCCGGACTCTGGTTGAGATGAGACTCGCCGCCTGTGCCCAGGTTGGCGGGCCGGTACAAAGTACCTACCGGTGGAAGGGAAAAGTCGAAGAGGCGGCAGAGTGGGTTTGTGTATTGAAGTGCACGGCCAAAAGGTACGCGGAGGTTGAGACCGTAATCAAACGTATGCATAGCTACACAACACCCGAGATTATTGCAGTGCCGGTGGAAAACGGGAACATAGAGTATCTGAAGTGGCTGGAAACGGAGACCCTTCCTGCAGTTGCCGCTAGCGGCTCCGGTAAAGGCGGTCCATCCAGGATTAAACGTCGCCAGGTTCCGGGCAAGAGTGTAGTATAGAGATGGTTACAGGACTGGTTGAGCGTTATGTTGAGATACTTTTTTGATGAAGTAGCAGACCGTCCCGGCAGGTGCCGGCACCTCGATAGTCTCCCCCTCCGATTTCCCGAGGAGGCACTTACCAGTAGGTGATATCGTGCTTATCTTACCTTTGGCCGGATTGGCCTCCCGGGAACTGACCAGTGTGTAGCACACCTCTTCCTTAGAAGAGACTTCCTGGAGCACAACGGTATCACCCATGCCGATTTTTGAAGCCGTTTGCTGCGGTGCATTCATCACGGCGGCCGTGTTCAGAATCGCCTCCAGCTCCCGGATACGTGCTTCTATCTGCGCCTGACGCTCCCGCGCGGCGTCCAAAGGGGCATTTTCTCTGAAATCGCGGTCCGCCCTGGCCTTTTCCAGTTCTTCGGCGATGCGCGGCCGTTCGGCGATGAGCCGCTCAAGTTCCCTTTTGAGTTCTTCAAATCCCTGCTTCGTCAGGCTGACCGGTGTGGATATCTTGCGTTTGGTGATGCCGGAGTCCTTGCCGGTTGTCTTCCTGATGTGCAGGTGCACTGACAGGTTCGTCTTGCTCCATTTCTGCTTGTAGGCGAAGCTGAGGAAAGCACGAACGGGCTCGAGCTTCTTGAGCGGCTCGGTTGATGCGGCGGCGACATGTTCCGCATAAGCGCCGATGTCCGGGATGTTGACATCGTACAGTGTCCGGGAGGCGCCGAACCAGCGTACAAAGCTGTGTATTTCCCGGGGAGCAGTCTCACGCTCTTGTGCAGGAATAGTAGCCAGATAGCGGTCAGCGGCGTCAGCAAGGGTTGGTGGCTTGGGCTTATCGGAAGTCATCTCGTGCACTTCATATTGTCGGATTAAGGCCAAAGCGAAATGATAGATCACGTGATTCCCGTGTGTCAACCGCAGAAAACTTGGTGTGGCCGGGCATTGGAGCTAACTGTTCCCGCCAGAGCTGGAAGCTATACGGATTCTTCAGTCGCTGACTTGGGTTTGACGAATTTGTAGCCGACTCCGCGCTCGCTTAGAAGCATCTTTGGCGGCTCGGTCGTGTCATTCAGTTTGACGCGTAGCTGGTATACGTACTTTTTGAGTGTGCTGACGTCGATGAACTCCGAACCCCAGACAGCGTTGAGGAGGTTGTGATGGCTTAGCACCTTGCCCTCATTTTTGGCCATGTAGGAAAGCAGGTCGAATTCGTTCGGTGTAAGATGTACGGGGGTGTTGTTGAGGAAGACCTCCCGGCTGGCAAAGTTGATGGTGATTGGGCCTGCCACCAGCGGCGGCGTGTTGTTATCTTTCGATTCGGGCATGCGGCTACGCCGCATGACCGCCTTAACCCTCGCCAGAAGGTCTAATGGGCTGAATGGCTTGGTAATGTAATCGTCGGCGCCCTCTTCCAGCCCCCTTACTTTGTCGAGCTCATCCTCGCGCACCGTCAGGATTATGACCGGCACGCTGGAAAAGAGGCGTATCTGTTTCAAGACCTCGAATCCATCCATATCCGGTAGCCCCAGATCGAGAATTACGATATCCGGTGATTCGTTCTGTACGAGCTGAAGACCTCGCGCTCCTTCAGCGGCACTGATAATTGTTGCTCCCTGCCAGCGGAGCTGGAAGCAGAGAGACACCGTTCGTATGATTTCGGGGTTGTCTTCGATCAATAGAACCTTCATCGCTTAATTCCGCCTGCCCGCGATAGTCTGTTATTTCAGTATAGTATCACACGATGCTATTGGCAATCATAGTCCGTGATTGCAGTGGTAGACACATTACTCGCCGATTGGCAGGGAGAAGTAGAAGACATTGCCGTCGGAGTGACTTTCTACCCAAAGCCTGCCGCCGTGACGCTCGATGATTTGTTTGGAAATAGCAAGCCCCAGCCCCAGCCCGGTAGCAAGACGGCTCGGATTGTCGCCGCGATAGTACGGTTCGAAGAGCCGGCTTCTTTCCTGTTCTGACAGTGGTATCGCTTTATCGCTGATGCTTACGATTACCTGATTGTGCCGGCTTTCTGCACCAATGTTGATGGTGGTATCTCTGGGTGAGAATTTAGAGGCGTTGCTCAGCAGGTTGACCATAACCTGTTCGATGCGGCTGGCATCGGCTTTTATCGCCGGAAGGTCGTGGGGCATATTCTTCTTGCAAGTCTGATCTTTTTGTAGGAAGATCGGTTCAAGTTGGCGTAGTGATGAATCGACGACCTTGCCGAGGTCAATGGTTTCTGCCTTGAGTTCGAAGCTGGCGCTCCTTAACCTGGCGAAGTCGAGCAGTTCGGTTGTGCGTCGATTAAGGATGATGGCGCTGACCCGGATACTCTCGACTAGATTGGAATGTGGATTCGACGGGTCGAGGGGTATTTCTTCCGAGAGGAGCTCGGATGAAGCGATGATAGAGGTGAGTGGAGTCCTCATCTCGTGGGCTGCAGCCATCAGAAACTGAGTCCGGCTGGCAGTCTCGCTCTCCAGGCTCTCTCTGAGTGACCTTTCGACCATGTAAAGATAGGCGTTCTCCAAGTTTACTGCCAGACGATCTGCGGTATCCTTCAGGATTTTCTCTTCATCAAGGCCATATGGCGCACCGGACCGCTTTCGTCCAACGGTGATGATGGCGACCAAACGGTTCTCGCCAGTCTTCACCGGCACGTAGAGTTCGGCATTCAGGGAGGAGATTTCCTGGGTCTGATGGCTGGTCATGGCGAGCAGCTGCGGGAATTGCTGAAGTTCGTCATGCCTGAGGACGCCATCGTGAGTCTCAAACCATGACACAAGCGGGTTGTCACAGGAGATAGAGGTCGGGCTTTCGGAGCCGGTGGCAGAGAGATCCTTCAGGCTGGTGATTCCGCGGGTAAGGATATGGCACTCGTTGCACCCCAGTACCTTACATATGAGTTCAGCAACGTTCCGGGTAAATTCCGGCACCTGCCCGATGGAGTGCGTCCTGGTAGTGAGACCGGTGAGAGTGGTCATAAAGTCGAACCTTCCCCGGTAAAATAGCCGATCCACAGCGTTCTGCGCCCATTGCCAGAGCGGCTGAAGACCGACAGCACCGGCGATGAGCAGGAATATGTAGACCACGATGCGTTCCGAGAGCTGGGATAAATAGTAGTTGAGAGCGAGGATTGCTCCGGCGTAAGGGATTCCCACGACAGTGCTCAGTAAAAGATAAGCTATGCCGCGTCGAATAGCAATCTGGATGTCGAGGAGGTGGTATTTGACCATGGCGAGGGCGGTCAGGATACAGAAGACTATCAGGCCGATGATGGCACCCGGATAAAGGGGGAGCCCGAAGACGGGCAACACATCGAAAATGCCGCCGAACATGCTGATGACCAGGCCGGCGATGATGTAGTTCAGGCGGTTGCGGTTATCGGCAGACGCTTCCCGTGGCCGTCTCCTAATCAGGACTACCAGTGCCCAGATTGCCGGACCGAACAGGTAGGGTAGCCACACGTAAGACAGCGGCCCGCCGAAGACGGGCGCATAGCCGTAAGGCTTCAACTGCATGCCGCTGACTACGAGAGGTGCAACCTGCGGAATGGCGAAAGATGCTGCGATGACATAGACAGCAGCAAGCGGCCATTCATAAGAGCGGGCTCTGCAGAAAACCAGGCAGAAGTGGCACAGCAGAGTGGACATAAACGGCACGACGCCGACAATCAGTTTTTCCCAGGCATAAGCGCTTTGCAGGTCAGGACTGGCACGCATGCCGTAGATAATCGAGCCGTATACCACTAGCAAAAAGAGGTACAGAATGAAGAGCCAGTGGGCGCTGGTCTTATTTCTTGCGGCTATCAGCACCGTGACCAGAAGTACCAGACTTGAGAAGATGAGTAGAATGGGTGGTAAGAGGTAACTAATCATGCCGTGCGGTTCTCCGCATTATTGCTGTGTTTGAGTATGACGTCGAGTGTGGCCTGGGGAGCGTTCATGCGCGGCGGCTTTAGCTGGACCAGCGGCGCCCCGACGCCCCTTTTTTCTTCGTAGTAGCGTTTGAATGTTCCCGGAGAGAGCAGTGTGGCGTGCAGGGAGCGTGTTTTGAGCATGGCGCTCAGGTCCCGATAGTTCCAGTTTACCTCGACCAGCGCCCGGTGTAACGCATCTTCAGCTTCACGGGGAGTGATGTGGTTTTTCGGCTCGAGGTAGATGTGCAGTACCGGTTCGTTATTGATAATATCTTTTCGTGCAGTCCAGTCTTCAACCTCAAGTCCCGCTTTCGCCACCGCCATCCAGATATCTTTCTCACCGAGCTGTGCGAATCCGGCGAGGTCAATAAGGTCGCGCGTCCGGCCGGCGAATACGAACTCAGGCAGTTTGATGCCGGTCTCTCTATTCTCCAGAGAGACTACCTCGAAGATGTCTTCCATCCGGTAGCGCAGGAACGGCATCCCGTAGAAGCTGGTGATGAACACCTCGTAGCGCTCGCCGGGTTTTACTTCAGAAATGAGATAGCTCCTGGGGCGGTAGCCCTTGTCATTCGTCATCCTGACGGCTTCGGATTCGGGTACGAACTCCGGAAAGCATGGGAAGGGACTGAAGTAAAGTCCTTTGCGGTTCCATGCCTGGCAGGCCGCGGCTCCGGCCTCCGTACTGCCATAGAACTCGTAAGGCTCCTTGCCCCAGTACTCAACCAGCCTCGGTTTGTAGGCCGCGGTGTCCATCCCGTAACAGATTATCGCCTTGACCGACCACAGGTCACGGGGAAGCATCGGCCGCCGGGCCAGCTTGCTCGATAGTTTGCCTTTAAGTCCTCTCAACGCCACTTTCGGTTGTGATAGCGCCTTGCCAACACTGATCCTTCCTGACTGCGATGCGAAAGACTCCGCCATCCTGACAAGCACGCTGGTCTGCGAGCCGACAATGTCAACTCCATGGCGGATTGCCAGCTTGAAGCTTTGCTTTATCCGGTCCTCGAACTGCATGTTCTCGGCCTCTTCGACCGGGGGAAGAAAACGAAGGCCAAGCCTGTCGGCTAATACGACGGCCATGAAACCGGAAAAGTAGGGCCGCGGCGGGAGATTGTACACGACTTTGAGACCCGGACGGAGACGGACATCGCCTTTTTTGCGGGCACATGCCAGGATGAGTGTGCCGACGCTGTCTTCCGTTATCCGGTCAAGGGCGCGCCTAGTGTAGGGGACATACTTGGGGCTTCCGGAGCGACCGGATGTGTAGGCCCATGTGACCGGTTTCTCCGGCAGGGCATCTTCATTCTTTTCCAGCAGGAATGGTGCGTAGTCATCATAGGTAGTGAATGGGACAAGCCTGCGAAACTCCTCCAGCGTTGTTGGCATGACGTTGCCGATGATTTTGCGACCAAGGACGCTATTGTAAGCCAGTCGTATCTGTTCCAGTAGAAGGCGTTCCTGGATTTGCATGAATTCGGCGACGGTCAGGTCCAGGAAGCCACAGTAGCGTTGCCAGGCCGTTTCCGGATCGACGATATTGCGGGTTGCCTCAGACGCGTTGGCAGTTCGGGACGGCATTTATGGCCTCCTGATCTCAGTACTTTAATTACTAGAGCGTACATTAAGTACGGTTAGTCGAGGATTCCGATGCCGGTACTCGTCATCGGGCTGGATTCCCAGGGTGTGAGCCGTCGAAATGGCACGCGGTCATTCAGCGCTATTTCGATAAAGGCGGTGGTGGCCCTGGTTGGGGTAGCAACTGTCAGGTCGCCTTTGGCACGACCTGACCGGTCGGGCATGAAACCCCCGGAATGTATGAATGCGAAAATGCCGCTCGCAAAAACGTTCCCTGACTTGACGATGCCCCCGGCAGGTCGGTCCTTGACCAGCCAGTAGTGGGTGTTGTCAGCGTTGCCCGCCTGCTTGACGGTGCCGGCGCCAAGGTATTGGATTGCCATCACATCGTTAAACTTGATCCCGGTGGACTGTACGGAGGCTAACTGTAGTGTGGGGGTCAGAGAAACAACCAGAAGTGCGAGAAGTAGAATCGCTAAATCGCATTTCACCGACAAGCTCCTTGGAAGGCAATGTGCCAGCCGGCTGTTGGAGTTGCTGGTGCTAATGTTAGTCACAAGTGATGCGGCCTGTCAACATGATTTTTACCTTTGAGGAGACCGACTTGGCACGGCGCCTGTGATATTTTCAGGGTCGAAATAATGGGGTAAGATGGGCAAAAGGTTTCCGTATGCCGTCATTGGTGGTAGAATTAAAACAGGATAGATGGTAAGAAGATTCTGCAGTGGGGGCAAAAGGAGGAGAGTATGTCGTACAACTGGGGGCCTAATTTCATCGTTCCGACCGGGGTGTTGGAAAGCTACTCCGGCATAGTCCAGCTCAGGGAAGGGCTTGATGACGACTTGCTGGCGAAAGAGCTTGATTCACTGGGGCTGGCGGGGTCGGTGGTGAAGGTCTCTAATCCCTGGTACTACCGGACTAAGGGTAATGATACCTGGATTTAGATCGGCGAATCGACCGATAAAGCATCCAACTTCCCGGTCAAGTGGGACACGCGCGGTCTGACGAACGGTAAGTATGAGATACTGGGGATGATGCACGTATTCGTCCGTAAGGGTATGGTCGAGAACGTCATCGCCAGGCAGAACGTGGTCGGGGTGACTGTTAAGAACTAGATGTGCCGTCATGTTTAGGTCAGTCAGGCCCAAGGTTATTTGACCTGATGGTACATCCGTGTTCTAGTGATTGAGTCTGGCTAGTATAGAAGGACGGTCTGCGGTCATATCGCTAGCCCTATTGTTTTAGTAGGAACCCGGCCTGGTGAGTGGACCTACCACTGGACAAACATCGGCATAACGACGTGTACGTAGTTGTCAGTACCGACGGGGCGGATGACTCCGGGGCTGGATGAGG
>DAOUCU010000022.1:0-1535 GCA_034431935.1 Dehalococcoidia bacterium
TGCCTATGCGCAGGACCAGCTGAAGAAGGGGCGAACTGTCAGGGGCTCACTCAACTGTGGTAAATGCCTTCCCCGCCAGTGAGTTCAGAGTTCGATGGGCAATACTACCCTTGCACCTTACTGTTTGCCTGGCCGACGGCTCTGGTAACTGTGCCGGCCGGTGCGCAACCGCTTTCATGACATCACTTGAAAAAACATGACCGTCTTTGAGTTTACAGTCATTGTCAGCTACACTTGCCATGGCGAGATCTCCTTTTGTATTTATTGTGAGGTCTCTCGTCCCTTTCTCCAACACCTCCACCAACAATAATGTTGCTGTATTTATCTGAATCGAAGAGTTATATCCGTGTGCGAAATAACGTATAATGCCCCTAAGGAGGCGCTTGACCTAGATATGCCACTGAGCGAAGCTGATACCAGAGCCAAGCTGATTGACCCTGCCCCACATTCGAGGGGCTGGACAGAAGACCTTATCCGTCGTGAAGAAACCGCTGAGGGAATAGATATCATTGATGGTAAGCCCAGAAGAAGGCAGCGGCGGTATTACAATGAGTGGTAACGTATTTGATAGTTGTGGTGGTGCTGTAGCAATAGGCTAGACGTGATGTCTGTGAATCACACAGCTGCCAGTTCAAACGGACCGCTCCGCTGCGCAAATGACAACAAATCCTGCCTAATTTGATAATTCTCTCCGTGTCGGAATTCCCTTTGGACTTGTCGTGACCGGTAAGATCATGACTGATACCGGCTTCCCGGCAGGGTATCAGTAAGCCTGACGACGCTCATTGGTTGCCACCGTGAAACATCATAATGCGAGTCTTCAAAATATGAAGCGGGAGAGGGGAACACCTTCCCCTCTCCCGCTGTCAGGCTCGGCCTGCCCTGCCTTTTGGCGTTAGTTCGACCGGGCAGTCCGGGGCGCCCTATCGGGCTCTCATCATCCCCGAGAAGCTTCCGGCGGCCGGTTGAGACAGAGGGTTACCCGCCCCGGAGGGAGCGTTCTCCACCCCACCTCATGCCGCCGCCGAAAGGACCGCGGTCAGCAAAGCCCCCGGGTAGCGGAATGTTGGGTCTTGCGTTTTGCCAGTCCTTCACTTCCGGCGGTATGGCCGGCCTTGCCTGCTGCCACTCCTTCAGTTTCTGCTGGTACTGGGACATGTCCGGCCTGGACTTTACCCACGCCTTATACTGGTCGGCCTGCTGCTGGGTTATCTTGCCCTGGTCAACCAGATTCTTGAGGCGGGTGTCCAGAGCTTCATCGCGCATCTCACGCTGGGCCTGGGCAAAGGCGTCTTCCACCTTTTGCCGGTCAATGCCCAGTATGGCAGCAACCCTGGCCAGCAAAGTCTTACCAGAAGTCGTGTCGCCGGTGCTTCCTGTCTGGGCAAGGGCTACCCCACCGATACTGCCGACCAGCAGCACCGCAGTGGCCAGTATCGCAACTATGATCAATTTCTTTCTTCGCCACATTTCCGTTTCACCTCCTTAGTGATGGCGTATGGCATATCGATATGATCCATTAATTAATCATGATC
>DAOUCU010000023.1:0-12923 GCA_034431935.1 Dehalococcoidia bacterium
GGGTGTTTACCGGTATCTGTCTTTTCTTCGGTGCTTATCCGCTGGTGGCGAGCTATCTGCCGGGGCCGCTTTACGGGGTCGGACTCACCTTTCCCAAACTGATCGGACAATTTGCCTACAGTACAAACGGCATCATCGGCCTGCCAGCGCAGGTAAACGGTGACCTTGTCATTGGTTATCTCTTTTTCTCTGGCATTATGGCGGCCAGCGGCACGGGCAAGTTCTTCCTTGACCTTGCCATGGCGCTAATGGGTAGATTCCGCGGGGGGCCGGCCAAAGTCGCCGTTGTCGCCAGCGCTCTATTTGGTAGTTTAAGCGGCAGCGGCGTGGCCAACCTGGCATTCACCGGCAGCGTTACCATCCCCGCGATGAAGAAACTGGGGTATCCTCCCCACTACGCCGGAGCAATCGAAGCCTGCGCCTCCACCGGGTCGGCAGTCACACCTCCGGTTATGGGCACAATTGCCTTTGTCATGGCCATTCTGACCGGTATTGATTACTCCATCATTGTAATAGCCGCGGCGATTCCGGCGTTGCTGTACTACTTCGGCCTTCTCATCCAGGTTGACGGCTACGCGGCCAGGACCGGGCTATCCGGTATGAGAAAAGAAGACTTACCTGACATAAAGGGTACTCTCAACACGGGATGGATTATTATCGTTGCCCTTGGTTTCCTGGTATGGGCGCTGGTAGCCAAGCGATGGACGGCTCAGGGGCCGATCTACACCGCCTTCATCCTGATAGTCTATTCTGCCATCGCCGGTCTGCTATGGTGGTTGCGGGATAAAGGAAGGGGAGCCTCATTCTTCGGGTCTGGTACGGGGCGATTTCTGCTTACGGCTTTCTCAGCCGAGCATCGTATGACAAAGAAGAAAGCCGTTGACATGATGGGACAATCAGGCGGATTAATGGCCTGGATGGTCGCTATTCTCCTGCCGGTCGGTCTAATTATCTTGGGGCTTAACACTACAGGCACCATAGGTTCGCTAATCTCCCGTATTGTGCTGCTGGGTGAGGCAAACTCATTTCTCATTCTTATCGTAACGTTTATAGCTTGCTACCTTATGGGCATGGTCGGGCTTGCCCTTATACCATACATCTTCCTGGGCGTGACGATGGCGCCAGCCGTTGTTAACAACGCCGGCCTTGACATCATCGCTGTTCATCTCTTTCTGGTTTACTGCACTCTCATTTCCGCCATATCGCCGCCGGTGGCACTGATGGCCTTCGTTGGAGCATCTCTGGCCGGGGCGCCGCCCATGAAGACAGCCTTCATGGCCATGCGGCTTGGAATAGTGCTCATCTTTGTACCGTTCTTCTTTGTTTACAGCCCGGCTCTTCTTTTCAGAGGGCCTGTATTTGACCTGATTTGGCTGTTACCGCAGGTGCTGGTGGGAATATGGATATTGACGTCGGGGCTTGAAGGTTACCTGCTGAAGATTGGTGAACTGCCGGCGTGGGCACGGCCGTTACTGGTCGTTGGCGGTTTTCTCCTTGCCATGCCATGGTGGGCCTTCCTGTCCGCGACCATTGGGGTCGGCATAATAGTGCCTACCCTGGTTCTTGTACTCTTGTCCCGCAGGATAAGGCGGGCTTCGCCTCCTGCGTCAGCCTGAGCAGTCAATTGTTGTATGGCAAAGAAGGGGCTTCGAAGCCTCTTCTTTTTTAGCCGTTGACTGGATAGACACTTATGGCTGGCGGTCAGGTTCCGTGAGGGCTATAATGCCAGCTGTGACAAGAAATCTTCTTTTCGGACCTGGAGGCATTCCGAATAGTTCGCCACAGGATACGACAACATCCGGTATAGCCCGTGTGGCGGAGCTCGGGCTTGGTTGTATGGAGGTCGAGTTCGTTCAGGGGGTCAGAATGGGACCGGCAGGCGCCAGGGAAGTGGGGATGGCCGCGGCAGGTGCTGAGATTGCGCTGAGCGCTCATGGTCCGTACTACATCAATTTGAATGCCAGAGAACCGGAGAAGGTCGAGGCCAGCCGCCAGCGGATTCTGCAGACGGCACGGGTAACCGGGTTGTTTGGCGGCCGCAGTGCCGTGTTCCATGCCGCTTTCATGTTCGATGACCCGCCGGAGAAGGTTTTCCGTACTGTTAAGCGCGAGCTTAAGGACCTGGTCGCGATCATCAAGGATGAAGGAAACGATGTTGTCTTGAGACCGGAAGTGACGGGCAAGCCGTCGCAGTTTGGAACTGTGGAGGAATTGGTCGAGCTCGCCGCCGAAATCAATGGTGTTCTACCGTGCATCGATTTTGCCCACTGGCACGCTCGCACCGGAAAATGTAATACCTATGAGGAGTTTGTTGGTGTCTTGAGGCAGGTAGAACGTGCTCTCGGGAAAGAGGCGCTGGACAACATGCATTTTCACGTGTCCGGGATTGAGTACGGCAGGCACGGTGAAATCAGGCATCTTAATCTGCAAGACCCGAAGTCTGACCTGAACTATGTTGAATTGATGCGGGCGTTCAAGGAACTCGGTATTAATGGTCTGGTAGTCTGCGAAAGTCCAAACCTTGAGGATGATGCGGCACTGTTGCAAAGAACATACGAGTCATTGAAGTGACAAGGTTGGCTGGAATAGCCAGATAACGATTGTTCGTGGAGGAATGATTTGCAGGTTAAGCTATTTGCGGGGGAGATTCCTGGAGCTCCAGTTGATACTGTTGCCGTGGGTGTATTAGAAGGAGCCGTCGAACTTACTGGGGGAGCGCTGGCTGTGGACAGAGCGATGGGTGGAGTTATCTCTCAGATGGTCAAGTCTGGTGAAGTTAGCGGCAAGCAGGGCGACTTTGTCCTTTTATATACCCTCGGGAGGCTTGCTGTATCCAGGATTGTGATTATCGGTCTCGGTAAGCCGGGGGAATTGACTGTCGAGAAGTTAAGACGGATTGCCGGTGAGGCAGGAAGGTTTCTGCGCCGTGTGAAAGCACGGAAAGCAGCCGTGGAAGCTTTTGGAGCAGGAGTGAATGGTATTTCCCATGAATCAGCCGGACAGGCGATTGTTGAAGGTATTATTATGGGCCTGTACGCTTTCCGTAAGTATCTGGCTAAACAGCCGGACGACAGGACTATTGATGAATTGCTGGTGGTCGAGGCGGACCCGGTGAAGGCTGTCGATGTGGAGAGGGGTCTACGTCTAGGAGGGGTTGTCGGCGAGGCTGTAAATGCGGCCCGCGACATGGTCAATGAACCGGCTAACCGTATGACGCCGTCAGATATGGCTGAAATTGCCAGGATGCTGGCCAGGCAACATGGGCTGGAATGTACGGTATTGGAGCGTGAGCAGATGGCCAGTCTGGGCATGGGAGCCTTGCTCGGTGTTGCCCAGGGGAGCAGTCAGGCGCCCAAGTTCATTGTCTTGAGTTACAGAGGCGCGCCGGGTTCGTCCCGGGTGATGGGATGGCTTGGTAAGGCAATCACCTTCGACTCCGGGGGCATTTCGCTGAAGCCATCAGAGGGATTGGAATTGATGAAGGGCGATATGTCCGGCGGTGCCGCGGTGATGAATGCTGTAGCCGCTATATCACAGTTGAAGCTGAAAGTGAATGTGACTGTCGTAGTGCCGGCAACGGAGAACATGCCAGGCGGCCGGGCACAGAGGCCGGGAGATGTGGTCAAAGCAATGAATGGCAAGACGATAGAAGTAGTCAACACCGACGCTGAAGGCCGCTTGATACTGGCGGACGCACTTTGCTACGCTGTAAAGGAGGGGCTATCGCCGCTGGTCGACCTGGCCACGTTGACCGGGGCTTGCCATGTAGCTCTGGGTGAGTTCTGCAGTGGACTTTTTAGTAACGATGAGTCGTGGCAGAAAAGGGTCAAAGAGGCAGGCGAAGCTTCAGGCGAATGTCTCTGGCCGATGCCTATGTTTGATGACTATGCCGAGCAAATCAAAAGTACGGTCGCGGATGTCAAGAACTCCGGTGGGAGGTGGGGTGGTGCCATCACCGCTGCCAAGTTTCTGGCCGAGTTTGCTGGCAAAACGCCGTGGGCGCACATTGATATTGCGGGCACAGCCCAGACGGATAAGGAGCGCGGCTATTTGGTAAAGGGCGCCACGGGTGTCGGTGTGCGCGTCCTTGTGAGTCTGGCGCAATCGGTGGCGGGCGAAGTTTGACGGGTTACGAGGCGGATATTCATAGTGCCGGGAAAGGAGCGGAAGGATGAAAATCAGGTGGCTTGGGCACGCGTGCTTTCTTATCACCTCGTCTGACGGATTGAGGGTAATGACCGACCCGTATACTCCGGGTGGCGAGCTTCGTTATGCTCCCATTAGAGAGACAGCGGACATTGTGACAGTAAGTCACGGTCACTTTGACCATGGAAATGTTGGTGCTGTTGGTGGGAAACCGGAAGTATTGAGGCAATCAGGAACGGTACGTGGTATCCGGTTCTCGGCCGTCGAAACGTTCCATGATGGAGAGCTCGGGCGCCAGCGGGGGCGTAATACCGTGTTCCTTTTCGTTTTGGACGGAATCAGGCTTGCTCATTTTGGAGACCTGGGACACGAGCTATCCTCCCAGCAGTTGGAGCAGGTTGGTGCAATTGATGTAGCCATGGTGCCGGTTGGCGGCTACTATACCATCGGGCCGGGTGAAGCCTGGGAACTTTGCCAGCAGGTGAAGGCCAGGGTCATCCTGCCGATGCATTACCGGACGGCCAAAGTCGGCATGCCGATAGCTCCCATTGACGACTTCATTCGTGGCAGGAGTGGGGTAAGGAAGCTGGAGGTCAGTGAGGTTGAACTGGTACGCGAGCGCCTGCCTCAAGCAACCGAGATAATTGTTCTCAAGTCAGCACTCTAGGGTCGGACTTGTCCATTTAGCGAAAGAGATGCGCCCACTTCTCACGCACCCTACTTAGAGCGGCTGCATCTGATCTGATCGACGGCGGGTATTTCCTGATAAGGTGATAGGGACGACAGGCATTGATGATTGCCCGTGACTCTTCAAACTGCCCGCTTTCTTTGTAATGAAGCGGTATGGCAGGATTGGCCGATGAGCCGTAGCAACCCCTGATGATGTCGATTGATGTAGCGGGGTCAGTCCTGGTGCTGACGGCCCAGATGACCTCTGACATGTTGGCCGGGTCGATGTCATCGTCGACCAGGATGACATAGCGGCATCCGATGCGTGTTGCACTCGAACCGGCCGCGATAAGGCCAGCGTGTTTAGCATGTCCGCTGTAGCTTTGTTTGATAGCTATGACTACCATGCCATGAATGCTGGCCTCTTCAACTACCCAGACTCCTGTGATATTGCCGACTTCTCTATCAAGCTCGTCCCATAGTGAAGCGGCTTTTTGCAGATGTCTTCCGAGGGTCCAGACGCTCGGAAGAATTGACGGCGGGTTGCCCTGAAGGATGGGGTTTGTCCGGTGTGTGATGGCTTTTACCTTGAAAACCGGTAGCGCTGTCAAACCTCCAGCGTAGTAGCCGGCCCACTCGCCGAATGGCCCTTCAGTGATGGTTTCAACCTCTGGAGATAATATCTCGCCTTCAAGTACAATTTCTGCCGAGGCGGGTACGGGTAAGTCGGTATAGACGCCTCTGGTTACTCTCACTGGCTCTCCGGCAAGACCGCCGGCAAGGTCGTACTCCGAGACTCCCCATTGCTTGCCTTCCCAGGCGGCGGCGGCCCAGAGGATTGGCTCGGGACTAACGGCGACGGCAACGGGGCATGGTTCCCCTTTTGCCCAATACCTCTTTTGAATTTCCCGGCCGTGGTGGCCGGTCATTATCATGATGGTGGCCTTATCTTTGCTGTGCGCCTGGACCCGATACACTGAGACGTTTACCCAGCCATCCTGCGGATCACGCATAATGCATACGGCGCCAGTCCCTATATAGCGCCCGCCGTCGAGCGCATGCCACCTGGGCACAGGGAACTTGAACAGGTCGACATCAGCGCCTTTGAGGATATTCTCCCTGACCGGTCCAGACTCTACTGACACCGGTGGAATGCGCTTGATACTTCCAGCAATTTTGCTCTTGAAAGCTTTGACCAATTCAACCCCCCTCAGGTCGGGAGGTAGTCCGAGTGCTATGGCTGTCCGGTACGGCGAGGCGAAGACGTTAAGAGCGACACGATAACCGGGGGGATACCCGGGGACTTTATCAAACAGCAGGAGCGGGCGAAATGACATGGACTCCTGTATCTCGCCAATTTGGCCCATTTCAAGGTCCCAGTGTGCTCCCTCAACTACCTGCACCTCGCCACGGTGTCGTGCCTTCTCGATGAACATCCTCAGGTCGTCCATATGAACCCTCCGATGCCTGTTAGTATACTACGGGGAGGCCTGGTCTGAACGGGTATCTGTTACTTATCGGGGGTCAGTTCAGACTCTTGCCGGCAAGGGCGAAAAGTTCTCTGGCACAACTTTCGGGGACGTTGGGTTGTCCGAGTTCACCACCTGCTTCGCCACCAATGCCGTGAAAGTCGCTCCCTCCGGTTACCAGCAGTCTGTGCCGGGAAGCTGTGCCAAGCAGACTGGAGATAACCTCTGGTCCGTAATCATCATAGTAGGCTTCTAGCCCCACCAGTCCGGCGGTCTTGAGTTGCCTGATAAAATTGTCCAGGTCGGGAACGTCGGCGGGATGAGCAAGTACCGGCAGACCGTCAGCTTTGACGATGAGCTTAACAGCGTCAATGGGGGTAATTTTCTCACGCTCGACATAAGCTGGCCCATTGCGGCCGATGTAGCGGTCGAAGGCGTCCCGGAATGAGGACACATGACCGGCTTCGACAAGGGCTTGCGCTACGTGGGGCCGTCCGACTGAGCCGGAGCCGGCGATTTCCTGAACGCGCTCCCATCTAATATCCATACCCAGTGCCTGTAATTTCGCCACCATCCTGGATCCGCGTTCACGGCGGGAATCTCGCAGACGGTCGAGTTCGGCATTTAGCTGGGCGCTGTGGCAATCGATGAAGTAGCCGAGGATATGGAGTTCGCCATCAGTGACATCGCAGTTAATCTCTACGCCGGGTACTACAATGACGGATGGGTGTCTTTTTGCGGCCTCAAGAGCCAACGGGATGCCGGCAACACTATCGTGGTCTGTGATGCCCAAAACGTTAATACCCAGCCGCGTTGCAGAATCTACAAGCTGTTCTGGAGTAAGCTTGCCATCGGAGGCGGTGGTATGAGTGTGCAGGTCGATTTTCACGCGGCCTCAGTCGACCTCGCGGTATACGCGCTCAACCCGGGTTGATTTCAGCGTCGTTTCGTCAATTTCCACGAGTACTGCGCTTAAGCCAGTTCTGCCCTTGGCTACCGTTATACGGTGGGGAAGCCGGGTGAGGAAACCTTTAATAACTGACTCGACGTCGTTGCCAATTACTGAGTCGATGGGGCCGACCATGCCTATATCCGTCATATACGCTGTTCCCAAGGGAAGGATTGTGAGGTCGGTGGTGGCGACGTGAGTGTGAGTGCCGAGTACAGCGCTGACACGCCCATCGAGATACCGACCCATGGCGATTTTTTCGGAAGTGGCCTCGGCGTGGAAATCGACGATAATCGGGAGATGTCTTTCGGCAAGCTGGGGCAGGAGCTGGTCAATGCCGCGGAAGGGACAATCGTAGTTACCGATAAAAGTACGGCCCATCAGGTTGATGACAATAGCTTTTTCAGTAACAATGACACCACGTCCGGGAGCCCCCGGAGGATAGTTCAGTGGACGAAGGATAGGCAGGGGACCGTCGAGATGGGCGATGATCTCCTTCTGTGCCCAGACGTGGTTGCCGGTAGTAATGACATCAACCCCGGCGGAGAGAAGTTCCTGAGCCGTTTCCGGGGTAATACCCGCTCCGTGGGCGGCGTTTTCGCCGTTACAAACAACGAAATCAAGCAAGTAATCAACACGCAAGCCTGGCAGAAGTTGCTGGACAGCTTTCCTGCCGGGCTTACCGACAACATCACCTATAATCAGGGTTCGCAAGAGGGCCTTCCTCAGCTAGCTACTTTGCGTAGTCCACCGCCCTCGTTTCGCGCACTACCGTAACTTTGATTTGTCCGGGATACGCCAGGTTCTCTTCGATCTTTTTGACAATGTCCCGGGCCAACCTCATCACCCCCAGGTCGTCGATGGAATCAGGTTTGACGAGGATTCTGACTTCTCGGCCGGCTTGGATGGCGTAGGCCTTTTCCACGCCAGGGAAGCTGGTGGCTACCTGTTCGAGGTCTTCAATACGCTTCAGATACTGCTCTACTGACTCATGCCTGGCGCCGAGCCTAGAGCCGCTGATAGCGTCGGCAGTGGCGACAATGAAACCGAGAGTGCTGGTTGTAGGAGCTTCGTTGTGGTGCTCTGCTACCGCCTGGGCAACTTCCGGCGATTTTTCCCACTGTTTGATGACTTCGGCGCCGACGAGAGCGTGTGGTCCTTCGACCTCCTGGCTGAGAGCCTTGCCGATGTCGTGCAGTAGCCCTGCTTTCTTGGCCAGGGCAACGTTGGCATTAATCTCGGCGGCTAGCATGGCGGATAGGGCGGCTACCTCGAGGCTGTGGTTAAGCATGTTCTGTCCATAGCTGGTCCGGAACTTGAGTCTGCCTATCAATTTGACCAGCTCAGGGTGAAGCCCTTGAACGCCGGCTTTGTACATGGCCTGCTCACCCTCAGCTTTTATGGTGGCTTCGACTTCATTCCGGGCTTTGTCCACCACCTCTTCGACCCTGGCCGGGTGGATGCGGCCGTCGAGGATGAGTTTGTTCAGGGCAACCCGGGCAATCTCACGACGGACTGGGTCAAAACTGGAGATGGTCACAGTACCCGGGGTGTCATCGATGATGAGGTCGACCCCGGTTGCCTGTTCGAGGGCGCGGATGTTTCGGCCCTCTCGGCCGATGAGCCGGCCCTTCATGTCGTCGTTGGGCAATGAAACGACGGAAACTGTAGTCTCAGCAGTGACATCGCTGGCATAGCGCTGGATAGCGGTAGCAAGGATGTCTCTGGCTTTGGCTTCGGCTTCTTCCTTGACTTTGGCCTCGAAGTCACGGACCCGGCGGGAGGCTTCGTCACGGATTTCGTTTTCGATGTGCTGAAGTAGAAGCTGCCGGGCTTCAGCGCTGGACATACCAGATACCTGCTCTAGTTCGTGGAGGCGGCGGTTGCGCAATTCCTCAAGTTGGGCTCTTATGCTGTCAGCCTCTTTTTCTTTGACAGCGAGGTTATGTTCGCGGCGTTCGGCGGAATCGAGCTTGCGTTCGAGGGTTTCTTCCTTCTGGGCCAGACGCCGTTCCTGGCGCTGGAGCTCGATTCGTCTTTCCCTCAGTTCATTTTCGGCCTCAGCTTTGAGTCGGTTCCCCTCTTCCTTAGCTTCGAGTTGGATTTGCTTGGACTTAACATTTGCCTCGTCAATGAGCCTCTTTGCTTCAATCTCTGCCGCTTTGAAAGTCTTCGTGGAGAGTATCTGACGTACGAAGAACCCGATAAGACCGCCAAGGATGATGTAGGTAATGCCCATGACAACGAGGATAAGAACCGGTATTCCCAAGTTTAAAGGTTCCATTTTGGGTCCTCACTTTATGTTTAACACCTCCGAAAAGGTGATTTTGCGGCTCTATACTAGTTGTTAGTTAGTATTATTGTCAAGAAAAAACGACGTCTTTCGGCTTGGAGGAATGATGGTATTTTGCGGGCGGGAGGACACATACTTGGACGTTTAACAGGGCAGAGGCCGAGTTATCCGAGGTAGTAGCGGCATCTTTTGCCTTGACGATGGTTTTACGGCAAATGTATACTTTGCCGCAAGGGCCATTAGCTCAGTTGGTTAGAGCACAGTCCTGATAAGACTGGGGTCTGTGGTTCGAATCCACAATGGCCCACCAAAGGTCACTTTTGCAGAACCGGTTTTTTCCTGGCCCCCGTTTTCGTTTGCCAGGTTCAGGCGGCAGGATATCTTCCTTGATTTCAGGTCCTGCGAGGGCAGGACCCTGATACCCAGCCTGGCCACCAGATCGGCCCTCTCTTCGAAGGTCGCCTCCTTGAGGTTGCGGTCGCGCAGTTCCTCAAGTTCCCGCCGCAGCTGTTCGACCTCGAGGGGGCCGGGACCCCGGCGGGACATTTCCTGGCGCAGCCGGGCAATTTCGGATTCCGCCCGGGCAATGGCCTCGCGGTTCTCGGTAAGCCTGGCCCGGACTTCCTCGGCCGTGTAGAAGCCCCTCTCCCAGCCCTCCTGCACCCGGCTGATCCGGAGCTTTGCCTGGCCTATTTTGAACTGCTCCATTCTGATGAGCTTTTCCAGCTCCGTGCTTTGGGATAGTTCCGCCGCCAGCTGCTGTTCCAGCCAGGCATCACTGCCGAGCATGGCGCCGATTTCCTCCCAGATTTCGTTGTCCCATGTTCCCGGGACAAACCGGCGGTAGGTGCAGGGGTCCTGCAGCCACGGGCAGTAATGGGCCCGGCAGTAGTAATAGACCTGGTCGCTGTCGTTCTTGCGCATGACCGACATCGGCCTGCCGCATCCGGGACAGAGCATGCGGTTCCGGAAGAGGGCCGGTATCCTTCTGCCCTGCTTGCCCCGGCCGCGCCCCCTTTCCCTGAGGCTGTTATTGGCCCGGAGCCACTGCCCTTCGGTGACCAGGGACGGGACGTTGAAGGTCACCCTCTGGTTTTCCGGCTTGGGGCGCACCAGGGTCCTCTTTATGCCCAGCGTCAGGTCGCCCAGGGGCCTTTCCGGGTTGGGGACACGGCCGCTGGCATTGTACTCGGCCTTCCCGGTGTAACAGCGGCGGCCGGCGATCTTGATCACCGTTTTGGGCGTCCATGTCGCCCTTACCGGCGGCCTGATTGCCATTTCGTTGAGCTTTCTGGCCACCCAGTGGGCGGTGCGGCCCTCGTCCCCGAGCCAGAGGAAGATCTGTCTTACCACCCAGGCCGGGCTTCTGCACACCGGCTCCCCGTCGGGCCCCGTCTCGTCGGCTTCCCACCAGGCCCGGAGCACCCTGGCCCGGCCGCTCCGCGGTTCGATCATTTTTTCGGTGCGGTAGCTGTAGCCGTAGGGCGCCCGGTGGGCCGGCGCCTTGCCCGCCAGGACGCGGGCGATGTTACCCGCCAGGGCGTTATCGCGGTTGCTCCTGACCCTTAAGGCGTTGGCCTGGGCCTGGACGAGCCGGGCCGTCTGGCTGGACCAGTCATCGCCGGCCGGGGCATCGCCGTAGATTACCCTGACACCGTAGTAGGAGCATTCCCGTTCGAAGGCAAGCTGGTGGAGCGGGTCGGCCGAGAGGTGGCCCTGGCAGGGAATCACCACCCCGGCGATGCGCCTGCCCGCGATTAACTCCCGGCGCAGCCACATCATGCCGGGGCGGTCCAGGTCCTCGCTGGACTCGGCATCGTAGATCACGTACTCTTTGGGCACGATGCCGCCGTGCTGTCTGGCCAGCCGGGCGCAGGTCAGCAGGTACTCCCCGAGGCGGTCGTTTTCCGCCTGCTCCCTGGTGGACTGCCTGGTGTACGCCGCCCACCAGTGCCTCTGCCCCAGGTCGCACCCGGCCACCCCGAACCCCTCCCGGTATCCGGCCGCCCGGGCGGCCTCTTCAATGTAGCCGGCAAGACGCTCCGGCGGCATGGCTTTGGCCGGTGCTGCCATTTCCTACCTCCTCCGGAACAGCCAGGCGAGGATGCCGCTGATGTCGGTCCCCTCGCCATCCCCGGCGAAGACCCACACCGTCTTCGCGGCGGCGGCCGACCGGCGGCAGCGTTCGATTACGGCCAGCAGCATCGCGGCAAGGATGCGGCCGGCGGTCCCGCCGCAGCGTTCCGTCATGGATCTAATAATGCCCGACCGGTCCCTGACCAGGGCCTCCCCGATCGCCCCGGGAGTGACACGGGAAAGAAGGTCCCCGACCGGGTGGGGAGCATCATCGTGCCGGTTGGCGATCAGATACCGTCTCACGGTGTCACCGAGGGCCCGGACGAAGCCGGCCGCGTCCTGCTTTTCCGCCCACGACCTGGCCCATGACCTGACCCCGGGCATGATGGTCCTTAAGTTCGGTCTCAGTTCCCCGTAGAAGCCCGGCTCACCCTCGCTCTCGAGCCACATCAGCCAGAAGGCGCTCCGGTCGGGATAGCTTCCTTCGTGGAGCACCTCGCTGCCCCGGCTCACCCTGATGGTGATCATGGCACCACCGCCGGCCGCATAGATACTCCCATCGGAATAATTATAACCCGGTGATATCGCGTGCCGCAAGCTTGTCAGGAGCCGGCGCGGGTCGTAGAATAGGGCTGCCATGATTATTCATTATCGAACGATATTGGAGGGTAGCGATGCCGGTGCGGGCTGGTCCCGGAGAAATGGCCACCCGGGCGTGGTCTCTGTTACACCGGGCGGCCGATGCCATGACCAGGTGTGAGGGGGAGGCGCTGCGGGCGGCCGGTCTGTCGCCGCAGCAGTTCGCGCTTTTGGCGGCGGTGAGGAGCCTGCCGGTGCCGGTGACCCAGAAGAAGATTGCCGACCGGCTCGACCGCCGGGCCAACAGCGTCACCGCGCTGCTCAACCGCATGGAGAGGGACGGGCTGGTTAAGAGGAGCAGCGACCTCAGGGACCGCCGGACGGTGCGCATAACCCTGACCCCGAGGGGGGAGGAGGCCCTGGAGCGGGGCCGGAAGATAGCCTCGGAACTGCCGCCGGTAGTGATGCTCGATTTCTCGGGAAAAGAAGTGCGGGAGCTGGTGCGACTGCTGGAGCGGGTCCGGGCAAACACCCGGTTCCTCACCGGACTGAAGAAAAAGCTGGGGGCGGTTGAAGCACTGGGGCTTCCCCCGGTGTTGGGCAGTCAGGGTTAGAACGGTCCGACAGCGGCGGTCAGACCGGCATCTTTGAGCTCCACGAAGACCTGCCGGAAAACATGTGTAAGGCAGGGCTTTCGCCGGCGGCGACCACTGCAGGGGGCAAACCGATACCGGGAGGGTGA
>DAOUCU010000024.1:0-6315 GCA_034431935.1 Dehalococcoidia bacterium
GGAAGTATCATCAGGCTGTCAGCCAGAGGCCGCCTGCTGAGCAACGAAGCCTTTGTCCGCTTACTGTTGCAGTTGCGAGACCCGCACGGGGAAAAGTCAATACGGCACGGACCAGCGGCTCAGGCCAGCCGGTGAATCTTCTTGAGCTCTTTTACGTACCCATCCAGCCCCGACGGCCGGCCCATTCTGGTTTGAAGACCGAGCGGGTCCACGATTTCGTTCCTGCCAAGCAATACATCCAGCGTGGCCTGCACCGAGTACGCCAGGGCGTCAAGATTGTAGCCGCCTTCCAGAGAAAACACGAGCCGTCCCGAACATAACCTGTCCGCAAGGTCCTTCAATATCCTGGCTATTTTGGCGAAGCCGGTCACCGTCATCTGCATTGACGCCAGTGTTTCCGACCAGTGAGCATCATACCCCGCCGAAGCGAGGATGAAGTCCGGCTGAAACCGGTCCACGATAGGCCTGACAATATCATGGAACAGCGCCAGGTATTCCTCATCCCCACATCCTGCCGGCAGAGGCATATTGACCTTGGTACCCTCAGCAGCACCTTCGCCGGTCTCGTCAGCACGGCCAGTTCCCGGATAAAGCGGGTACTGGTGAGTCGAGATATAAAGCACCCTCGGTTCGGCGTAGAAAGAGTCACTGGTGCCGTTCCCGTGATGCACATCAAAGTCTACAATGACTAACCGCTTGACGCCGGAATAGTTATTTAGCAAGTACCGCGCTACTATCGCCACATTGTTGAAAATGCAGAAGCCCATTGCCCTGTTACTCTTGGCATGGTGGCCGGGCGGCCTCACCAGAGCAAATGCGTTACGTATCTCGCCTTTCATCACTGCGTCCGTCGCCGCCATCACTCCCCCGACGGCATGACGAGCCACCTCAAATGACCTCGGCGAAAGCATGGTATCGGCATCCAGCCAGCCTCCGCCGCGCAGAGCCTCGTTACGGATGCGGACGACGTATTCGGCGGTATGCACCAGGCCAAGCTCTTCAACTGTGGCCGGCCGCGGCGAAACCATTACCAATCTACCGGTAAGCCCGGAACCCTCAAGAACCGACATGACTCTGACAAGCCGGCGAGCGTTCTCAACATGGGTACCGGTGTCATGCTCAAGATAGAGCGGCGAATAGACAAGTCCGGTCTTCATGACTTCTGCCTTCTTTAATAAACAAAATACGCCAGACCTGCGCGACCAGCGCACGTGCTAGCGTACTTTGCTCTGCTGAAGAAACGGCTGCTTGACAGCTATTTACCGGATTTGGCCGGCTTCTTGGTCGCTTTCTTCGGCGGGTTATGGGCGGCACAGGTCTTGCACATAGCATCCCTCCTCATATTTCCTGAACCCATTTAAGCACCAAGCTGACCATCTGTCAACTGGTAATACGCTGCCTGATAGCCACATTTGGAGGTTACCAAGGCTTGGACTTGGTGTAGCGGAAGGAGACAACCACAGCAACTGTGATTACGACGAATACGCCGAAGAACCTTGTGAAGTAGATGACCTGCCAGTTGAAACTCGCCATCCAGTAGAGAATGCCGATATAGACCAATACCAGTACCCACTCCAGCCAGTGAGTTCTGAACCACCGGGCGGTATCCTTAAGCCACCTTGTCATGGCACATTCCTTCTGAGCACTTGCATAACGAACGCGAGCACCGTCAAAGCCAGGCCGCCCGACATTGAAGTCCATACCTGCACATCCATACCCCGGCCCCAGAAGAACTGTACCGCAACCAGCCCGAACGCACCCAGCATGAGCACGATCCTTTCCGGTATGGTGGTCTTACGGATAAGGTAGCCTTCGAAGGCCGCTGCCGCGGCGGCCAAACCGACAACCGACAGCAGAATAGAAACTATTGAAATTAG
Organism: Dehalococcoidia bacterium; assembly: GCA_034431935.1. GTDB lineage: Bacteria > Chloroflexota > Dehalococcoidia > GIF9 > JBFMDU01 > JBFMDU01. The sequence goes on from DAOUCU010000024.1 coordinate 1,878, forward strand.
CGGAGAGTCTCCAAGGAGCATAATAGCCGGGTTAAAGACAAACATAAACGGGACAACATAGCCGGCGAATCCAAGGCGAGTAGCGGCAAGACCGGTGCGCATCGGTCCGGCACCAGCAATGGCGGCGGCAGTAAAAGCGGCGACGCAGACGGGCGGCGTTATCATGGCCATAGCGCCGAACATCAGAGCAAATACGTGGGATGGCAGTACCGGCGCGCCCATGCTGACCAGCGCCGGGATGATGAAAGCGACACAAATATAGTACACGAGCACTGCTGGCAGACCGGTCCCCAGAATGAGACTGATGACAGCAGCGATGATGAGGCCAAAGACCATTGAGCCCATCGAGGCACTCTGCACCAGTGACGATAAACGGAACCCGAGTCCGGTAGCCATAAGCGATCCCTGAATAACGCCGGTAATGATGATGGACATGATGACACCGAGGTTGTTAGAGACCATGCTTTCCATGGTCAGCAAGATGCGTTTAGGCGTCAGGCGTGTTTCGGCACGGAAGAGCGAAATAATAATGACGGCCAGGATTCCCCAGACAGCAACTCTGGTGACGCTATAGCCAATAGTAAGGGCTACGATTATTAGGAGCAGTGGAAGGATCAGGTGTCCGCCTTCAAGCATGACCCGGCGAAGTGAGGGAAGAGCTTTCGGGTCGAGTCCGCGGAGGTTGTCCTTTTTGGCACGGAAGTGGACCTGAAGGAAAAGCGCCGTGTAGTAGAGCAGGGCAGGTATAGCGCTGTAAAGGCAGAGTAAAATATAAGGGGTCCTGGTGAAGACGGCAATGAGAAATGCGGCAGCGCCCATAATCGGCGGTGTGAAGTAGCCTGCGGTCGAGGCGCAGGTCTCGACGGCGCCGGCGAACTCCGGTTTGAAGCCCATCTTCTTCATTATCGGGATGGTGATCGAACCGGTAGTAACTACATTGGCAATAGCACTCCCGGTAATAGTGCCCATAGCGGCGCTGCCGATAACAGATACTTTGGCCGGCCCGCCAGCAAATCGGCCGACAAGGGCGTCAGCCGCCGCAGTAAAGAAGGCCCCGGTCCGGCTCTCGGTAACAAAGACGCCGAAAAGAATATACAGGAATATCATCGAAAGCAGTACCTCAGCGCCGATGCCGTAGACCCCTTCATTCAGCACGTAGAGCACCTCGCTCATATGCGTCCAGGAAACGCTGATCGCCTTAAGCGGGCCGGGCATATAGCCGCCGAATAGCGAGTAGACTATGAAAGCCAGAGGCAACCCGACCATCACCCAGCCGAAGGAGCGCCTCGTAGCTTCAAAAAGAAGTACCAGGACGACGACGCCAACGACGTGGTCAACCCGCAGTTCACTCCCAAAGGTGGTGAAGCGCCAGTTCTGAGTATCCAGGGTGATAGCACCGTGGATAGTATAGATTTGGGTTGCCACCACCAGCAGGCACAGGATGACGTCAATGGGAAAAAAGCGATTGATTCGAGCGTTCCACTTCCTGCGGATGGGAAGCTTTAAAAAGACGTACAGTTCCAGCAGACTGACAATAATGGAACGCTCGATGCGGGTATCGATGTTACCGAAGTAGCCGCGGTAGATAACGAAGACGCAGGACATTACCGCAATAAGCCCGAGTATAAGAGCGATGATAGTGGTTGAACCCCAGCGGCGGTTGCTCCAGAAATGCTCCAGCGGAGACTCCTCCTTCTTGCGAGAGACCCCCGCTGACCAGTCGATACCGCGCCGTTCCGTCTGCGTCATTTGACTTCACTTATATAAGGGCCTTTCGCCTGCACCGGTGCAGGCGAAAGGCCCTAATCTAAAGGATAGTTACAGAAAACCTTTAGCCAACTTTGGCTTCAGCCGGCAGCGTCATTCCCCTGTCCCTGTACCACTTGGCGGCGCCGGGATGCACCGGGATAACGTTGTAACCTTCCCTGAGCGCCCATTTGAGCTGGTAGTCGGGCAAGGCGGGAGCGCTGGCGATGACCTTCTTCACCACTTCTTCATTCCAGAGAACATCCATTATTTTGTAAACGAGGTCATCGGGGAGATCTTTACTGGTTATCTGGATGAACGACAATGCGACGCAGGGTACCGCCGTTGGGCTGCCTTTATAGATACCACCATCCATCTGCCCCTTGGAGTAGAACGGGTATTTAGCCAGGATCTTAGTCATTGCCGCATCATCCACGGGAAGTAGTCTCAAGCCGAACCGTTCCTCAGCGGCCAAATGGTTCTTGGCGACCGCGCTCTGGTAGGCGAATAGAGCAACACAGTCCAGCGTCTTATCGGCAAGCCCGGTCCCCATATCGGCATAGGATATACGCGAAACCACACCACCACCCTTCTGAATATCCTCCGGTTTTATGCCATAGCCGGCTTCAAGGACTGCCAGTGTGATTAACTCTGCGGCACTGCCGCCGGTGCCAATACCTACCTTCTTGCCCTTGAGCAAGTCGGGGATGGTCTTGATATCGCTGTCCATCCTCACGGCGAAGGTTAGTGAGACCGTGCTGTAGCGATCAAGGAAACGTATCTTGTCATACTTACGGTCAAATGGCGCCAAGCCGTTAAAGCCATGATAGGCGTCCGGTACCGAGCAGTAGCCGATTTCGGCATTGCCCCTGTCGATGGCCTTGATGTTCTCCACCGAACCGCCGGGCAGAACACCGGCGGGCATGCCGAGAGCCTTGGTGGCATAGTCGGCGAAAATAGCTCCGAGGGTATAGTTGTCACTTCCGGTAGGCGCTCCGAGGTAGCGTATCTGGGTGTACTGTTTGGCTGGTGCGGCCGGTGATGGAGCGGGTGCCGGAGCTGGAGTCGGCGACGCCGCTGGTTTTGGCGCTGGCGATGGGGCCGGCGCCGGGGCTGGCTGGGTACAGCCTGCGATGGCAAAGCTGACAAGCATAACCAGGACCAATGTGAAACAGACGGCCCTCCTCATAGTTTCCTGCTCCTTTCTTCAAATCAATTGGTTAGCCAATTGTTTCTTTGCGGACGGTTGGTGGATCGGCTCCTGCCATTGCCCGGTGTGGCAACATCACCTATTAACGCGCGTTCATGGACAGAACTTGAGTGCGCGGAACAGGAGACCCGACTTGTATGGTATAAGGCGCACTGGCCCTTGTCAAGACACTCCGTCCGGTATGTCCTGCCTCCGAGTGCGCGTCCTTACAACGGGACAACGGGACCCGTAGGCGAACAATAGGCAATCAGGCTGGCTGACAAAAGAACCCCCGCATTCCCACCGCCAACCCTACCGGTGCGGTGCTAGTCGAACACCACCAGCGGCTTAATGACCTTACCGCCAGCCAATGCTTCGAACGCTTCGTTTATTTCCGCCAGCGGGTACCGACGGCTCACCAGCTTGTCCAACGGCAGTCTCCCCTGCATGAAAAGGTCCACCCAGGTAGATATGTTGCGGCTCGACCATCCCGACCCCATGCTTGAGCCAACCAACTTCTTCTCCCGTATCAGAGAGAGCAGATCAACACTAGCCTTCCCGCCATCCGGCGGCCCCCCGACCACGACACAGGTACCACCAAAGCGGAGACAGTCAAATGCCAGGGGGACGACATCGGCGTTCCCCACCGCCATGACACTGTAGTCAGCGCCGCCACCTGTAAGCTGGCGGACTCGTGCCACCACATCCTCCTTGGCAGAGTTGACGAAGTGTGTTGCACCAAATCCCGCCGCCGCCTCGAGTTTGCTGTCCAGAACGTCAACGGCGATTATTCTCCCCGCTCCGCAGAGACTGGCCCCCATTATCGAACTCATACCTACCCCACCGCACCCGAACACCACGATGCTTGAACCCACCTCTGGTCTCAGCTTATTAATGACCGCGCCCAAGCCGGTCATAGCTCCACAACCCAATACCCCAATCGTATCCAGCGGTGCGTCTTCACGCACTCTGACGGCACAGTCCGCCGGCACAACGGCATACTCAGCAAAGGACGACTGCATGAAGAAATGATAAATAGGCTGGCCCTTGGCATTGCGTAATCTCAGATGCTTACCCGGCAGATAGCCATTAAAGTAGAAGGGCCGGTAAATTTCGCACATAACTGGCGATCCCCCGCGACAGGTCTGACAGCGTCCGCAGTTACCGGCGCCGGTGAGGACAACGTGATCACCGGTCCTGAGAGAGGTCACTCCGGGACCAACCTTGTAGACAATCCCCGCCCCCTCATGCCCCAGTACCATCGGCATCAACAGTCCTTTCTCCTGGACGCCCAGGTCAGTGTGGCAGACGCCGGTCCCCACCAGCTTCACCATCACTTCGTTTTCTCCAGGCTCGTCAATCTCAACTTCCTCGACCACCAGCGGCCTCCCCGGCTGGTACAATACCGCGGCCTTCATCTTCATGTCCGGCCTCCTGATAGAGCATTCTGCAGAATCAACCGCGGGCAGACTATACCATCCGCCTTAAAACGGGTCAATCAGG
>DAOUCU010000025.1:0-1608 GCA_034431935.1 Dehalococcoidia bacterium
GAATTCGATATCGAGGACTTCGCCCGTACCACCATTGCCGCATTGGATGGCCTGGGAATAGGAAAAGTCAGCCTCGTCGGTCATCATACCGGTGCTCTCATTGCGGTTGAAATCGCCGCAGTGTACCCACAAAGAGTGGAAAAACTAATTCTCTCAGGCTGTCCCGTATACTCTCCCGAGGAATGGAGAGCCTTTCTCAGTCAGCCGATGACTCGGGACATACCCATGACTGAAGACGGCAGTTTCCTTGTCACTGCATGGCAGAAATACCGCGGGTTAACGCCCTACTCCAATCTCCAGACGTGTTTCAAACCATTTATTATCGCCCTTAAATCGAGGACGCGACCTTACGACGCTCACTTCGCCGCTGGACGGTATATTGTCAAGCCCAAACTTGGCATGATTAAGGCCCCAACCTTGCTGGTCAGTGGAGATAAGGATATGTTCCTCAATCAGCTTGAGAGCACAAAAAGGCTTATTCCCAACTGCACCACAGCCGTAGTTAAAGGCGGCGGCCTTTTCCTTAACTTCGAAGTGCCCGGCGAGTTTGCCAGAGTGATTCTCGAATTCATGAAGAGGTGAAAACAGGTATCTCATGAACCTGTGGCGCCTGTAAATCGAGGACAAGCGCTGGCGGATAGTAAACGCTTAGCCCGTTTCCATGCGTGCCTGCCGGGGACTGCACTCTGCTGCCTTCCAAGCCGCAGCCCTATTCACCAACTCACGCGCCGTTCTGATCGAGGCATCGGTAAGCTTGGCTCCGGCAATCATTATAGCCAGCTCTCTAACCCTCGATTCTCCCTGTAGAGAGCCCAATACGCTAATGGTTCGTCCACCGGACACTTTCTTGAACACCCGAAAATGCGCATCCCCGAACGCGGCAATCTGCGGCAGATGCGTCACGCATATTACCTGGCGATTGCGGGCCAGACGCCACAGCTTCTTGCCGATTGCCTCCCCGCTCCTTCCGCCGACACCAATATCAATTTCGTCAAAAACCATCACCGGAGTTTGGTCAGCGGCACCAAGAGCACTTTTTATCGCCAGCATGAAACGTGACATTTCACCTGTAGAAGCTATCTTCGCCAGTGGCTTTGCCGGCTCACCCGGGTTCGTAGATACCATGAACTCCACATTGTCGATCCCGTCTTGAGTGAATAAGTAGCCGTTACCATCAGACAGGACCAGGCCTCGGTCATCATCAGTTCTAGCTTGAGTCACGGAGACCAGGAACCTGGCTTCACCCAGACCGAGCGCCTCAAGCTCCTTCTGCACCCCCTCCATCATGCTAACGGCGGCTTCCGTGCGTGCCTTGGAAAGATCTTGCGCCAGACGTGCCATATCTTGTCTGAGCAAAATGCGCCCCTTTTCGATCTCAGCACGCCTTTCCGAAGACTGTCCCAAATCTCTCAGTTCCTTAGTAACTCTGTCCAGATAAGCTAATACCTGCTCAACGCTGTCACCATACTTTCGTTTGAGGCCGGCAATCAACTCCAGGCGGGCCTCGACGGCCCGAAGTCGCTCCGGTTCATATTCTATAGTTTCGCTGTAGGCATACAACTCCCGTGCCACCTCTTCCAGTTCAATTGCCGACGCTTCAAGCCTCCT
>DAOUCU010000026.1:0-2105 GCA_034431935.1 Dehalococcoidia bacterium
GACGATAAGCACGCTGTCCTGCTCGGCCACGGCATTGGTACCCTCAATCCAGACCCTCAGTCCATAGGTGCCGTTTTCGATGCCGCCGTTAGCTTTGGGCACCAGGATGAAGTCCACCGAAGCCGTCTGCGAAGTCGGTACGCTGGCAGCCGTAAGCGAAACGTCGGCCTGCCCCACGCACGGCGTCACCATGTGTTTGCCGAAGATGTTGGTGTAGTAAGGACCGGCATAGATTTTCACCGTGGTGTTGACGCCCACGACGTACCTGAGGGAGACGGTCACCCTGACCTTGTCTCCCACATTAAACGTCTTCGGCTCCAGCGCCAGCGGCGCCAGGACGATGTCCAGTGCCACAGTTCCTCCTTAGACCTTGGCGAAGTCGGAAATCGTAAACTCGCTGATGGTCGGGTCTTTGCCCACAATCAGCAGGGCCTGCTCGTAACCGAAAAGGTTCTGGGGGACGCTCGGGGAGCCGCCGTATATCTTGCAGTAGATGTCGTCCCAGTCGTTGCCCACGTTTGTCGGCAGGGTGAAGGTGTAGGAGTCGGTCACCGTAGTGGGCGTCGTGTACTGGGGGATGCTTTTAGCGTTTTGGCCCGTCATCTTCTCGTCGAAGCCCCACATCCCATAGACGCCGATGGAGTAGTAGCAGACGGCGCTGGAGATGGCCGGCCCTGAGTACTTGAAGGACATGGTTATCCGGAGCTTGTCCCCCGGGGCCAGCGTCACCTGTTTGGGTGCCGGGTTCATGTAGCCCAGGGGAATGTAGACCCCGCCCGCCATGGTGTAGAACTTCTGGGTGTTCGGGTCGTAGTAGACGCGCTGCCCGGTCCCGGGGTCGAGGTACCAGCCGGCGGCGTACTCCTGCACCACGAGCCCGTCCTGGAGCACCCGGAAGGTGCCGAGGTCTAAAGCCAGCGTTTTCAGTTCCATGTTTTCGCCTCCTTTTAAACCCTGTAGAAATCGGCTATCTTGAACTCGCTTACCTGCGGCGTTAAGGCAGCGAGATTAACCTGCTCTGTCATTTCATCGTCAAAGTGCCAGGAGCCGTCGGCGCCGTACCAGTAGCTGTAGGCGCGGACGGTCACCGCCTTGTCCGGCATGTAGAAATAGCCGCTGAAGGAGTAGGTAGCCCCACCGTCAACATTGGCGCTGTTTGTGGGGAAAGTAATCCCCGGCCATGGCGAGACCCCGTACTCCAGCGCCCCGCCGACCATGATGCCGATGGGGGCGGAGTAAAGGTTTTTCACCCTTACCGTGATACTCACCGGGTCGCCGGGCGCGGCCTGGGATGGAGCTACTATTTCAATAACGTCAGCGTAGAGCGCCATTTATTCTCCTCCTACCATCACTGTCCCCACCGGCGTCAGCTTGGGGCTGTGGAACAGGTCGTCGGGCAGGGGTATCGTTCCCTCGTCGACCAGGGGATAACCGGCATCTCTGAAAGCCGATGCCACCAGCTCGCTGCAGATGTAGAAGCTGTTTCTGCGGTAGGTAAAGGCAAGCCATTTCAGGACGGTATCCCAGCTCCGGGGCAGGATGCTGCCGAACTTCGCCAGCATAAGCTTGGGCAGGGCGAACCTGGGAATATCGAAATAGCCGTACCACGAGCCGGGATTGTCGGCCAGCCTCTCGGCGGCTTTGGCCGCCGGTGCGCCGATGCTCTCGTCAACCGGCCTCTTCACCGTGATTTCCTCGCCGGTATAGCTGAGGAGGCTCCGGATGAGCACGCCGCGCCCGATGCTCTCCACAATCAGCGGTAGCCCTCTTTTCGTCTGGTCAAAGTATATGGCCACGTGGCCGTATTTAACGAATAGCCTAACCAGCCAGCTACCGGCCTTGAAAAACAGCACGTCGCCCGGTTTAAACTCGGTGTAGTCCACTTCAGTCATGCCCCTCCTTCCTCGTAAACTTCCCCCAGATAACGCCGCCGATGGCCACGAGACAGCTGCCGATGGTGACGATGGCCCAGCCGATGTCGGCGTGCGTCGCCAGCTCGACGCCGATACCGACGCCGATGGCGGCGACGCCGACCAGCTCCAGAATTATGGGCAGTAGTTTCATTCCCCTCATTTACACCCCTCCCATCACCGCGGTCATCATGG
>DAOUCU010000027.1:0-25683 GCA_034431935.1 Dehalococcoidia bacterium
TCCCCGGAAGCGGCTGTAACAGATACTGGCTCCGGCCCATGAGGGAAGAGGACATTCCGCAGGTCCTCGATATTGACCACGAGGCCTTCAGCACTCAATGGCCGCCCGTTTCTTATGCATCGCTAAAGCAAGAACTCAAAAACCGGATGGCCCATTACATTGTTCTCTGCGCCAGCGGCCCGGATTTCCCCACATCTTCCGTCAGCCAGCCCCGGCCTGGCGTCTGGCAGAGGGTTAAGGCACGTTTCATCGCCGGCAGGACATGTCAGCAGGCGAGAATCACACCGCGGCACGACCGGCTCATCGGTTTCGCCGGTATCTGGAAAATCTATGACGAAGCCCACGTCATCTCCATCGCCGTCAGGCAGTCCTGCCGCCGCCAGGGTTTTGGCGAACTCCTTATGCTGGCCATTTTCCATATGGCCTTCCAGCTTGAAGCCAAAGTCGTCACCCTCGAAGTAAGGGTCTCCAATCGTGCGGCACAGGAGCTCTATGTCAAATACGGCTTCCGCAGTGCTGGCGTCCGGCACCGCTACTATACCGACAACGACGAAGACGCCCTCATCATGACTACCGAACCGATTAACTCGGCCAGCTTTAAAGCAAGCTACCAGCGCCTCCGCCAGGCCCATATCGCCCGCTGGCCGGCCTTCTACGGCACAGTCTAGAGACTGGTGGAGCCACAGGGCCTATCCCGAAACACCCTCTTGGCACAGCCCCATTTGCCACCCACCCGCACCCTGCCGTATATTAGCCGCCAATGACCAGCCGGTTAGGGTTCCAGGGCCTCTGCCAGACCACCGCCATGGGCATCATGCCCCACCGCGACGTCACGCGGGCGCTTGACCTGGCGCTAAACCTTGATATCCCTTTCTGGCCGCAGTTACCTCATGTCAGTTTCTTTGAAGACATGTATGCCCAGACCTCGGAGCACTTCCCCGGCATAACCGTAGATACCGAATCCAAGCGCATCCGCTTCGATACCTCCGCTTTTGAAAACGGCCTCGGTGAGTACATGGAAAAGCTGGCCGACCCCGTCTACCTGTCGCTCGGGGCCGACTACTCGGTAGTCTATCACCGCTTTCTCGAACGCGACTTCACCCGGTACGCCGCCATCCGCGGCCAGATTACCGGTCCGGTCAGCTTCGGCTTCAAAATCGAGGATGAGAACTTAAAGCCCATCATCTATAACGATACCGTCCGCGATATCCTCTTCGACTTCATCCAGCGCAAGGTCAACATCCAGCACCAGCAGTTGAGAGAAAAGAACCCCAACGCCTTCGTCTGGATGGACGAGCCCGGGCTGGGGCAGGTATTCAGCGCCCTTACCGGCTACAACGACCAGCAGGCCAGTGCCGACTATGCCTCATTCCTCAGCGGAATAGAGGGCCCCAGGGGCCTTCACCTCTGCGCCGCAGTCGACATGCGCTACCTGCTTTCGCTTGGCCTGGATATACTTTCATTCGATGCTTTCCAGCTGGAGTTCATGCCAGCTGAGTACGGCCAGGCCGTAGCCGATTTCATCTCCGGCGGCGGCACTATCGCCTGGGGCATCGTGCCGACCGACTCCGTCAGCCTCCGACAGCATTCGGCGCAGTCGCTCGATGCACTCATCACCGGCTACTGGAAGGTGGTGACTGATGCTACCGGCATGCCGGTAGAACGCATCGCCGAAGCCGCCATGCTCGCCCCGGCACGGTGCTGTCTTATCGATATCGGACTGGCCGATCAGGCCTGCCCGGTCGAGCCGGGACAGGAAGGCCTGAGCCACGAAGAGCGCCTGGTAGAGAAAGCTTTCGCCTTTGTTAAAGACATCTCACACCGGCTCCGGGAGCAGTACCGGCTGGGCTAGCCCTGCCAGGTATCCCTAAACCAAATGGCACGGTTGAACGTTTCCAGTGATAGAATGTCCGTACGCCCGGAGGTGCTGTAATGCTTAAAACCATCCTCTCACTGATTGCCGCGATCACTATTCTGGCTGCAATTGCCTGCGCCCGGCCGGTATCAGCCGAGGTCCTGCAGTCCAGCCAGCCAAGATTGACTCCGGCCAACGTGCCTCCTGCGGATGTAAAGGCTGTAGTCGATGACAATACCGCCTTCGCCCTGGACCTTTACAAACAACTCCGGCAGGCTGCCCCCGAAGACAATCTGTTCTACTCCCCGTACAGCATTTCTATCGCTCTTGCCATGACCTACGGCGGAGCCCGTACCGACACCGAGAAAGCCATGGCCACCGCGCTCCATTTCACCCTGCCTCAGGACCGCCTTCATCAGGCGCTCAATATGCTCTCACTGGAGCTTAGTAAACGAGGGCATGGCGGTAAGGGCAAAGACGACCAGCCTTTCCGGCTTCATATCGTGAACGCCATCTGGGGACAGAAGGACTATAAGTTCCTGCCCGGTTACCTTGATTTACTTGCACAGAATTATGGTGCCGGTCTCAGAATCCTCGATTTCAAGCAGTCGCCGGACCTATCACGCGTTACCATAAACAGCTGGGTCGGCGACCAGACCGAAAACCGCATCAGGGACCTGATTCCGCAGGGAGCCATCACGCCGCTGACCCGTCTCGTCCTCACCAATGCTATCTACTTCAACGCCGCCTGGCTTCACCAGTTCGAAAAGAGCCTTACTTCTCCGGGGGTGTTCCATCTCCCTGACGGCAAAGACGCTACCGTACCCATGATGAAACAGACGAAGTCATTCGGTTATACCAGCGGGACCAATTATGAGGCCGTAGAACTGCCGTACGATGGCAACGAGATATCCATGGTCATCCTCCTGCCCGGGACCGGTCAGTTCACGGCGTTCGAGAACTCGCTTGATGCTCGCCTTGCTGAAAGCGCCATTGGCAGTCTGAAGAACACACAGGTCGCCCTCACCATGCCTAAATTCAAGGTTGAATCCAGCATTAGCCTTAACAAGGCCCTTTCCAGCCTGGGCATGGGCATCGCTTTTACCGATAGCGCTGACTTTTCGGGGATGACGGGCAAGCCGGAACTGTTCATAAGCAACGCCGTCCACAAGGCCCTTGCTCAGGTTGACGAGTCCGGCACCGAGGCGGCGGCGGCCACCGCCGTGATTATGGGGGTCACATCGGTACCGGCATCACCGGTAGCCGTGACCGTTGACCGGCCGTTTATTTTCCTTATCCGCGACATCAAGACCGGTACCGTCCTGTTCACCGGCCGCGTAATGAATCCCGCCTGACCGGTACCACTGCTTCTAACAGGTAACAGCAGGCGCCCCATGGCCTGGACTGACGAGGAGCGTCCCCCGATGCTCACTCGCCTCTTCTGCCCCCGCCATTGGTTTTGACGCAAATGTCAGCTTTTACGCCGGACTCCCGGACTGCCAGCTCTCGGTAAACATGCGGAAATGGTATCCCTTTATTGCCAGGGCGATGAAGGTCGCCACCAGTTCCGGGCGGCGGAACAGCACCCAGAGAAGGAGGCGCCAGTAATAACCCCTCTCCCTTCCTCTTATACCGAGTCTCCATACCGTGCGCAGGAAGGCGGCAATATCCCGGAACGGTACCATCCGCCAGGGACGATGGTACGGACGGAATTCTTTCAGAAACCTCCAGACCCGTGCGTAAAAATTCTGCGGTTCGTAGATGGTCCTCATAACCAGCCGATAGCCATCCACAAGTGTATCAAGGCCCATTTTCGGGACAATATTTGTAACGCCGTCAGTATTACTACCGCTTGCGTATTCTCGAATACGGCCTTCCTCCTCAAGGCGCCGGTAAAGCCGGGTACCCGGCGGAGCATTAAGCAGACCCACCATGGCAATCGGAATGCCGCTTTGCTGAATGAAATCTATCTGCTGCCGGAAGATTGCCGGAGGATCGGCATCGAAACCCACGATGAAGCCGGCCATGGTCTCCAGACCGTGACGCTGTATGCTCTTGACCTGCTCCACAAGGTCAGGGTGAAGGTTTTGTGACTTGCCGCATTGAGCCAGGCTCTCTCTGTTAGGACTCTCAATCCCGATTAACACCAGATTGAACCCCGCCTCCGCCAGCAGTCCCATTAACTGCCGGTCATCGGCCAGGTCTATGGAGACCTGAGTCAAGAACTCGAGCGGATAACGCCTCTCTTTCTGCCAGCTAATCATCGCCGGCAGGACTTCGGCTTTGACCGCTTTGCGGTTACCAATAAAGTTATCGTCAACGATGAAGACGGCACCGCGCCAGCCGGCATGGTAGAAAGCGTCAAGTTCCGCAATCACCTGCGCCGGGGTCTTGGCACGCGTTCCACGACCATGGACGACAGAGACCTGACAGAAGTCACAGTTGAAGGGACAGCCCCGGGAGTACTGCATATTCATGATGGTATACCGGCTCATGTCGATAAGAGACCAGCGGGGAAGTGGTGTCAGACTCAAGTCGGGACGAGTGTCTGAAGAATATATCCGCTTGGCACAGCCGAGTGTTAGGTCCTTAATAAACGACGGCAAACTGCTCTCCGCCTCGTTTAATACCAGATGATCGACATCGGGGAACTCCCCGGGGATGGTGCTGAATAGCCAGCCACCACCCACTGTTTTTCGCCCCATGTCCCGACACCGCGCGATAACTTTCTTCGCCGAATCACGCTGGGCAACCATGGCCCCGATGAAAACATAATCGGCCCACCCGATGTCTTCATCGGTGAGAGCAGTGACATTCATGTCCACCAGTTTCAACTCCCAGTCAGCGGGGAACATCGAGGCCACCGTGAGCAACCCGAGTGGCGGCTGGTCTGCCTGCTTGGAGACAAATTCCAGCGCATAATCGAAAGTCCAGAAGTCATTACCATATTCAGGACATACCAGAAGCGCTTTCACACCTGTCCTCCGCCTGCAGACTCACTGCCTGAATGCTGAAGGGAACTCTGCTGTTTCAGCACACCCTTGGCAAATCGAATTGCCTCAGTTATGGAAATGCCTTCGGAACACGTCCCATCGCATTCGCCGCAAAGAGTGCAATCGTCAATAATTTTACGCATAGTCTCATCGGGAGCAGAGCCATCCAAAATCTGCCGGACCGCCAGCAGACGATGCATCGGCGAATAGCGCTCATCACCCGTTTTCTCATAGCTGGGGCACACATCAAAGCAGAGCTTGCATGCGCCGCAGTGCGCTATGTCCTCGCGGATTGATTCACCGGTCATGATACCTCTCCTGGTCTAAATTAGTGAGCTTAACGCTTTCGTGAATTGTACCACTTGCATACCGCACTGTCAGGGGCTCCGGCCCGATCCGGCGTGGCACGGTAGCTAATCTTTCTTTGCTGGAAGAAATGCCTGCGCCCTAAGAATGTGACTAATGGTCATAGCCGCTTCTTCAGTGGTAATATAGCTCGATGCTCCGCAGTTTATCCATCTTCTCCACCTCGTTCATGGTCGCCCTGTCCGGGGCCCTGATGCCGGGACCGCTCCTGGTGATGGCCATCACCCGGGCCGCCGAAGACGGCTTCTGGACGGCCCCGATGCTGATGCTCGGCCATGCTACAGCCGAACTCATCACCGTCGTCCTGCTGGTCAGAGGCGCCGGCCGTTTCCTGAAAAAGCCGGAGGTCTTTGGCGCCATCGCCGTCACCGGTGCGCTCTTTTTGTTCTGGATGGGCTACGGGACATTTGTTTATGGCGGCGAAGGGCCGGCGGCGGTTGTGTCGGGGACCGCCGGCGTCTCCAACCTCCCCGACCCGGTCTCCGGCATTGTCCTCAGCCTGACCAACCCCTACTGGTCGCTGTGGTGGGCGACCATCGGCACCGCCTATCTGGCCATTGCCCAGCAACAGGGCAACAGGGGCATCGCCGCGTTTTACTTCGGGCACATTCTGGCCGATGTCGGCTGGTACTGTCTGGTGGCGGCGCTGGTTACTGCGGGAATCCAGTTCCTTTCCGGGCCGGTTTACCGGTGGGCTCTTCTTGTCCTAAGCTTCGCCCTCTGGGGAATAGGCATATACTTCCTTGTCTCCGGGGCACGGTCGTTTTTGACAGCGCGGAGCAAGTCTAGCTGACCTCAATTATCGAGCCTCCGCCGGTCTTGGTGACGTTGATGCGGACCGGGAAGGCATCCTTGAGGTCTTCCAGGTGGGTGATGACGATAATCTTCTTAAACTCGTCCTGGATGGAGCGGATAGCATCCACCAGCTTTTCGCGGCCGGAGCTGTCCTGCGTTCCGAAGCCTTCGTCAATGATCAGGGTCGGCAGTGAGGCGCCGGCGCGGTTGACCAGCAGTTTGGAAAGCGCGATGCGCAGGGCGAGATTGATGCGGAAGGCTTCGCCGCCGCTGAACATTTCATAGTTCCGGCTCCCGAGGTCATCGAAAATCCTGATATCCAGCGTTTCAATAACCGCGTCTTTCCTGGACCTGGCGGCCCTCTGGGTCTCCAGCTTGAGCGCCATGCGGCCATCGGTCATCCGGCCAAGGAGCCGGTTGGCCTCTTCTTCAATCTCCGGTATTGCCTGTTCAATGAGAAGCGCCTGGATACCGCCCTTCCTGCCGAAGGCTTCGGCAAGCTGTTTGAAAATCGTAGCCTCCTCCGCGGCCTCTTTTCGCTGCCGCTCCTTCTCCTGCTTCTGCTCTTCAAGCTCGGCATAGCGTCTCGACTTCTCGCGAAGGGTAGCCACCTCATCCCGCAACCTGCGCTCCTCATCCTCCAGCCGGCGCAGGACTTCTTCTGCCGAGACCAGCCGCCCGGGTATACCGGCCATGGCCTCGACTGCCGCCGCGAGCGTTTTCTCCAATTCCTCATCTTCAGCAATGGCGGCGGACAGCCTTTCCGCGGCCTCAAGCGCGCCGGATAGAAGTGCCTTTTGCTCATCAATCGCACGGCCGGCATCAAGCACCTGCTGCCGTAATGCTTCGTATTTACCCAGCTCAGCCAGTTCCCGCCGCACCTGCTCATGGCGGGCGGCGTCATAGCCGGCGCCGGCGCGCTCCTGTTCCAGCGCCCGGAACCGCTCCTGTTCTTTAACGGCGTAGTCACGCCGCGCCAGGCGCTCTTCCATCGCCCTGAGATCATCCTTGAGCCGGGATACTTCAGCCTGCGCCTGAGTAACATCGGCAAGCTCTTTCTCGAGAGCCGCCACCTCTTTCTGCCCCGCCATCCGCGCCCGGTCTATTTCGGCTTTCCTCCGGGCCACCGCCTTTTCCACAGCCGCGTGTTCCTTCCTCTTCTGCACCAGGGCTTGCTCCGCCATGGCGCGGGTGCACTGTATGCCCTGTTCCTCAACCTCCAGCTTGGACCGCAACCGTAACACCCCCTCATCACCGAGAAGGCTTTCGCACAGCGGGCAGTGGGTATCGCCCCTCGCCAGCAGGTCGAGTTTCTCCCGCACCGCCTTCAGTTCCTCGTCGAGCCGGGCGATGTCGGACTGAAGCGCCGCTATGCCGGCCGCCAGTTCGCCCAGCCTGTCCTCATCTGCCCTGACCTCCTCATCATCTTTCGCCAGACGCTCCAGTTCTGACCTTATCGCCGCCAGAGCCTTATGAAGCTCCGGCAAACGGGCAGTCTTCCGCTCTCCCTCAGCCACGCGCTTCGCGGTTTCCTCAATGACCGCAACCAGTCTCTCCTGAGCTCGTTCAACCGCCTTTTCCAGCTCGGCCTTGCGCTGGTCCAGCGCGTGGACTATGGTCAGCCTGCGGCTGAGCTCCTGGTCCGCCCTGCGCGCCTCGACCAGCCGGCTGTAGCCCCTTTCAATTTCCTCGGCGCTGGCCACCAGCTTCTCGAGATGACCGATCTTCTGGCGGCATTGCTCGGCTTTTGACTGCCATTCCTGCCGCTGTCCCCGGCTTTTCACAAGCCGCTGTCTCACGTCGCCAATCTGCCCGCGCTTTGCCTGAAGCGACTGGTTCTCCTCTCTGAGGCTCCTGACCGTTTCTTCCTGCGCCCTGAGCTGCTCCTGCAGTTCGGCAAGCCGAGGCTCGATACGGGCCAGTTCAGCCTCATCGGCAGCACGGTTCGCCATCTGATGTTCCAGCTCAGCCACGGCAGTGGCAAGCTTTTCCGCCAGGGATTCTTTCTCCGTTTCCCGGTCCCGGGCCCGTTTCGCCAGGTCGTCGTAGACCGAAAGCCCCAGGATATTGCCAATCACTTCCTTGCGGTCGCCGGCCGCCTTGTCGGTGAACTCGCTGGCCCGCCCCTGTACCAGAAAGGCGCTGTTGATGAAAGTCTCATAGTCCATGCGGAGGATGCTTCTTATTTTGTCCTCGGTATCCCGGATATGGTCGCCGCTAATAACTCTGTAGCCGGTCTCGCTGGCTATCAGGAGGTCAAGCTCGGAACGCATGCCCTTGCCGGAGGCTGATTTGCTCAGCTTCCGGATGACGCGGTAGCGCTGTTGGCCAACAGCGAAATCGAACTCCACCGACATGTCGGACTGCCCGATATGGATGAGCTCCTCATCGCTCCTGGCGCGCGATTTGCCCCAGAGCGCCCAGGTAATGGCGTCAAAGATAGCCGACTTACCGTGACCGTTGTCGCCGGTAAGACAGGCCACGTGGATACCTTCGAAGGACAGCGGCGGCACGTTGTCCCGATAAGACATGAAGTTCTTGAGGGTAAGTTTGAGGGGTATCATCGCACGCTCTGAGCTCCTGAGAAATGATAGCACACCGCCGAGGCAATCCGGAGCCGGACGAGGTCGTACTATTTTCAGAAATCCGCCGCGCTTTAGTCCCTGAGCGGCCGCCACTTGCCGAGCAGGAACAGCCCCGGGAAGACAGCCCGCACCAGCGCTTCGACCACAAAAACGCCGAAGGATGAAACCACCACCAGCCCCCATTCAAACCAGCCGATAGGGGCCGTGTGGAAAGCCGGTCGGAGGAACGGCACGTAAATCACGATAAGCTGAAGAACAAGCGCACCCAGAAGCGCCAGGATAAGCCAGCGGTTACGGAAAAGCCCGAGTTTGAAGATGCTGTATTCGTCGGAACGGGCGGAGAATACAATAAACCACTGGACTACCACCATGGTGCAAAAGGCAATGGTACGCGCTTCAGTCAGGCTGAGCACATCATCGGCCCAGTTGAAAAGCAGGAAGACCGGCATGCTCATGAGAAATGCCACAAACACGGTTCGGATAAGCAGTCCCGGAAAGACCAGGTTCACCTTTGGGTGGCGCGGGGGCTTGGACAGCTCATCGCCTATTTTGGGTTCCAGACCGAGTGGAATGGCTATTATGGTACCGGTGACGAGGTTTACCCAGATAATCTGGATTGGCGTCAGCGGCGCTTTCCCCGAGGTCAGCACGGCAAATATCAGGGCAAGGAGAGAGCCGAGTCCGGTGCTCAGCAGGAAGAAAAGAACGTTCCGCAAACGGTTGAAGATGGCCCGTCCTTCCTCGACTCCGGCCACCACCGAAGCGAAGTTATCATCGGCCAGCACCATGTTCGAAGCTTCCTTGGCGACATCAGTACCCGTCAGCCCCATGGCAATACCGATATCGGCAGCCTTGAGGGCCGGCGCGTCGTTCACTCCATCGCCGGTCATGGCGACCACTTCGCCTAGCCGCTTGAAGGCTTTAACGATACGAAGTTTATGGAGCGGCTCAATCCGGGCGAAGACTGAGATGCGGGCGGCTTCGGTGGCAAGCTCATCATCGCCCATTGCCTGAAGCTCCTGCCCGGTAATCGCCCGGCCGGGCGGCAAATCAAGCTGCCGGGCTACCGACTCGGCAGTAATCCGGTTGTCACCGGTTATCATGACAACCCTGATACCGGCCTGTTTACAGAGCCTTATCGCCGTTTTTGCCTCCTCGCGCGGCGGGTCGGCCATACCTGCCAGACCGGCAAGGACCAGTTTACCCTTTAGACTATCTTCGTGGAGTTCTTCGACTTCTGCCGGCAGGTCCACATACGCCAGGGCGATAACCCTCATTGCCTCCCGCGCCATAATGTCTACTGCTTCCAGCACTGCCTGCCGTCGCTCAGCCGTGAGCGGTACCGAGGCACCGTCATAGAGTATTGACCCGCTCATTTCAAGCAGACGTTCCGGCGCCCCTTTCACATAAGCCTGTTTCCCGCCGTCACGCGGATGCAGGGTGGCCATGTACCGTCTTTCACTCTGAAACGGTATTTCATCCAGGCGCGGGTAATGCAGTTCCAGGCGCTCCTTTTCGAAGCCGGCCTTGGCCGCGGCCACCACAAGCGCACCCTCGGTCGGGTCCCCCATGATGCCACAGCATTCCCGGTCGCCGGCAGTCAGCAGAGCGTCGTTGCACAGCGCCCCGATCCTGAGCACAAGGGCAACCGCCTCATCGTCTGAGGCTTTGACCGTCCTGCCATCCACTCTCAGCTCCCCCTGCGGCAGGTAGCCTTCGCCGGTCACGTCAATCCACCTGCCGCCGGTCCACAAACGCTTGACCGTCATCTGGTTTAAGGTAAGTGTTCCGGTCTTGTCGGAACAGATAACGGTCACCGAGCCAGAAGTCTCGACCGCCACCAGCTGGCGGATTATGGCGTGCCGCTGTGCCATAAACCGCATGCCAACCGCCAGAACCACGGTCATCGTCGCCGGCAGGCCTTCGGGAATTGCCGAGACGGCGGCGGCAACTGCAATCAGGAAAACTTCAAGCCAGTCAAGCCCCCGCAGAAAGCCAACAGCAACCAGCAGGGCACAGGCAGCACCGGTGATGATGATGATATATCTCCCGAGATTACTGATGCTCCTCTGAAGCGGCGTCGGCTCGGGCTTTACCTCCCGCAGGGCGCCGGCAATCCGCCCGATTTCGCTGGACATACCGGTGCTGACGACGATGCCGGCCGCGCGGCCGTAGGTCACGGTGGTGCCCATAAAGACCATGTTCTTACGGTCGGCCACCGCAAGTTCACCCGAAAGCGTATCGGTGTGCTTGTCAACCGGCATCGACTCGCCGGTCAGCAATGACTCATTCACCTTCAAATTAGATGATTCAACTATGAGGGCATCGGCCGGAACCCTGTCCCCGGCCTCGAGGAGAATGATGTCCCCGGGAACAACCTCGCGGGCATCGACAGATATTACCTGTCCCGAGCGGCGCACCCTGGCTTTCGGAGCCGCCAACCGCAGAAGAGCGTCCATGGCCTTTTCGGCACGGGTCTCCTGGATGAAGCCGATGGCGGCCATAATCAGAAGGGTAATCAGGATGACGACGGCATCGGTATACTTACCGATGACCACGTTCACGGACGAAGCCGCTACCAGTACATAGACCAGCGGGCTCAGGAACTGGCGCAGAAAGACCACAACGGGCGATGTCTTCTTTCGCCCCTTAAGCTCATTGGTGCCGTAGCGGGACAGCCTTTCTTGAACTTCCTGCTCGGTCAGGCCGGAGCGCCTCGACGCTAGGGCTTCAAGAACCCGCTCCGGCGGCAGCTGGTACCACTTTGTCGTTTCGCTCAACGTCGCCCTTTCAGAATTTCTGCGCAACGGCTAACAGCACAAGTTAAAGCATGATTATATATCAGGCAACCGGCGTTCCGCCAAACTGTTTGACGCCGGTACGGGGTGGCAATATAGAATATCGCGAAAGGTGTATCGCTATGTTCGAAGCTCTCACCCGGAAGCTGACCGATGTCTTCCGCCGCCTCAGCGGCAAAGGCAAACTGAGCGAAAAAGACATTGACGAGGCGTTAAAAGAAGTCCGCATGGCCCTCCTTGAAGCCGACGTCAATTTCAAGGTGGTCAAGGACTTCCTGGGTAAAGTGCGTGAACGGTCAATCGGCGCCGAGGTGCTGGAAAGCCTGACGCCCGCCCAGCAGATAATCAAGATTGTCGCCGAGGAGCTGACAGCAACGCTGGGCAGGGAGCCGAGCCGGCTGACACCGGCGCCTCAGCCGCCATCGGTCGTCATGCTGGTCGGACTGCAGGGGTCGGGCAAGACAACCACCGCCGCCAAGCTGGGCCACCACTTAAAGCGTTCCGGCCAGACGCCTCTGCTGGTAGCCGCCGATACCCGGCGTCCCGCCGCTATCGAGCAGCTTACCGTCCTCGGCAGACAGCTCAATCTGCCGGTCTATGCTGAAGACCCGAAGAACCCCCCGCCGGAAATCTGCGCCCGTGCCATCAAGCAAGCCATAGATACCGGTGCCGCCTGGGTGATCATCGATACTCAGGGCCGCCTCCACATTGATGAGGAGCTGATGAAAGAGCTGGCCGAAGTCAGGGCAAGGACACACCCCTCCGAGGTCATCCTGGTGGTTGACGCTATGACCGGTCAGGACGCAGTGCGCATCGCCGAGGAATTCAACAGGAAAGTGTCTCTAACTGGCCTCATTATGACCAAGATGGACGGCGATGCCCGCGGCGGCGCAGCCCTTTCCATCAGATCGGTCACCGGCGTCCCCATCAAGTATATCGGCGTCGGCGAGAAGGCCGATGCTCTGGAGCCTTTTCACCCCGACCGCCTGGCCTCGCGCATCCTCGGCATGGGCGACATGCTGACGCTCATCGAGAAGGCCCAGCAGGCTTTCGACGAGAAGAAGGTCAAAGAGCTGGAGAAAAAGATGAAGACCTCCGGCGGCTTTGACCTTGAGGACCTGCTATGGCAATTTAAGGAAATCAAGAAGATGGGCTCGCTGGCGCAGATAGCGGAGATGGTGCCGGGCATGGGAAGATTCGCCTCCCAGATAGACGGCGAGGCCGGGGAAAAGATGCTGAAGCGCTTCGAGGCCATCATTCAATCGATGACCCCCGAAGAGCGCCGCAATCCGTCCATTATCGGTGGCAGCCGGCGCCGGCGAATTGCCAGAGGCAGCGGCACCACCCCCGCCGACGTCAACCAGGTGCTCAACCAGTACCAGCAGGTCCAGAAGCTCACCAAATTCGCCGCCAGAGGCAAACTGCCGAAGAACCTGGCGAAGATGTTTGGCGGCTAAAGTATTAAGTTGCTTCATCAAAAAGCAGGTGAGCCGCATAAGACCCCCAAACTTGCTTATTTACGTTTAGGACAGGACAACTGCAAGTTTAGTGGGCAAGCGCACTTTTACCGAAGTCCCCGCTCCTTCTTGACTTTGTATACCCAGCTCCCCGCCATGAAGCTCGACTATTTGCTTCACTATACTTAGACCTAATCCCGCCCCCACCGCGCCAGCTTTCTTGGATATCTTTGACCTGTAAAATGCTTGTGTAACATGAGGCAGATCTTGACTTGGGATCCCCTGTCCTGTGTCAGACACATCGAGAACTACCCAGTCCCCCTCACTTGCAACGGTTAATTTAATCTGCCCACCTTTTGGAGTGAATTTGATGGCGTTGTCAACGATATTCAGCAGCATCTGTTTAAGGAGATCGTGGTCTCCAAAAACTGTCAGGTCGCGCGGCGCAACGACCTGGAACTCCAAACCACCGGCCAGAGTCCATACATCAGCGACCACCTCATCTATTAGATCCCCGAGATTGACTTCTTCAGTTGCAATAGCGGGTTTGGCTTCTAATTGAACATTCAGGAGTAAGTTTTTCACCAGGCGAGCCAGCCTGCGAGTTTCCCTCAAGATTTGTTCAAGGCTGTCTTTAACCTCCTTACTTAACGAAGGCTGCAGAAGCAATACTTCCAGGTGTCCCTGTAAGGCCGTAAGAGGTGTCCGGAGGTCATGAGAGACGCGCGCAAGAGATTCTTGTCTTTCGCTAAGAGCCGTGTCCAATCTCCGCCACATGGCCATCAGACTTTTTGCCAATTGCTCCAACTCCGCTGGCCGGGCTTCTTGTTCAAGACGGGACTTGAGGTGAGAGTAGTCGAACTCATCGATAGCTCTTATGATGGCGCGGAGGGGAGAGAACCAGCGTTGCATCAGAACCAGTCCAATAACTAAAGCCAACAATGTGCCGCACAATGCTGCAATTGCGCCGGTATACCATAGTTGGCGCTTAGTCTGCTCCAGTTGCTCAAGAGATTCAGCATCTTGAACCAGAGCAAGAACCTCGCCAGTCCTTGGGTCATTCACAGAGACGGTATACACTCTTAAGGGAGTCCCGTTCCCTGACATTATTGTGTCAAGTCGTTTGCTGCCAGAGTCTACCAGTTGCAACTGGCGGTTCAGGTTGTCAACTACAGAAACAGGAACCTCGCCGAACTCAACAATGGTCTTTCCCTTGGGACTCGTCACCCGAAGTAACAGGGGCACAAACGGTAGTTCCTGTTTGGTCAAATCACTGATAACTTGGGCGTAGCTGGCCTCATCAGTTGTGATGTCCGATGAAACAATAGCAGCTATCATGTGAACACGCTTCTGCAGGGTATCATCGATAGCCTCTTCCATATTCCAGACCACAATTTCATGAGCCAGAAAGGTAACCGCAAATATCAGAACGAAGAGAACCAGTCCGAACCACGAAAGTAGTCTGGTGCGCAGGCTGACAGTCATGAAGGCTCTCTGATAACATAGCCGAAGCCACGTAATGTGTAAATCAGGTCAGCTTCTCCCCCACAGTTTAGCTTCCGCCTGATAGAGTTGATGTAGACCTTCAATGGATCCGTATTTGATTCCAAATAGTCGCCCCATACTTGCTCGAGGATGACGTCACGGCGGACAGGCCGATTTGCGTTTTGTGCCAACAATTTGAGCAATTCAAACTCACGGCTCGTTAATTCAACTGATCTGCTACCGCGCCACACCTGCCGGCGTCTTACATCAACCTGCAGGTCACCAACGCGAATTACTTCCTCCAGCGGGACCTTTTTTCTGCGAAGCACAGCGCGAATTCTGGCAACCAGCTCTTCAAATGCAAACGGTTTGGGCAGATAGTCATCCGCACCAGCCTCAAGCCCTAGTACACGGTCACCAATCAGATGGCGTGCCGTGAGGATAATAATACCCATATCTCCGCAAGAACGTAGTTCACGGCAAGCATCAATACCATCCATGTCAGGAAGTATCAAATCCAGAACGACAAGGTCGGGCTTCCTGGATTTCGCCATCTCCAGTCCCTTGACCGCCGAAAAGGAAACTTCCACCTCAAATCCCTTCTGGGTCAGCCCGCGCTTCACGAAATCAGCGATGCTCACATCATCTTCGATGATCAGAATCCGGGCCATATCTTTGACCGGGCAACTCCTCTCTTTCAAACTGAATTGTTCCCATCTAAGTATACACAATACGCAGTTAACTCCACCACCCCATCTGATTCAGTGCGCGCAATGGGATAATAACCATTATTAGACCAAGATTTAACCGTCGCTTAACCGTAGAAAAACCCTGGTCTAACTTTCCTTTGCTAACATTACCTTCAAGGAAGAATGTGAACTTGCCAGTTACCTGTCACCTTTGGTTTGGCGGTGGCAAATGAAGAGGATGCTTGTCCTTCTGAATCGTCCTGAGGATATCGATGGCCGTATACCGGAGTTAAAAGATATCGCCGTTACGCATGGGGTAGTGAAAGTATACCTGGCTCGTTTATCAAGAGATTTTGGTCCAAGGGTACGGAGTGTCGTGGTGCGTCATAAACTCGATATGGCGGCGCGTATGGGTGATGCTGCCGCCGACAAATACCTTCGCCGGATGGCCGGTGTTTTATGCGGACAGGGTCTTGACTGCGAAACTATTAGTGCTGGTCTGCCTGTCGAAAGAATAGGCCAGTGGATCGGAGGGAGTGAGATGGATCTGATTGTGATTGTAGGCGTGGGACCAGGATCCAGCCTGTTTGACCTGTTGCCCAAACATGCCAGCGGCAGGCTTTTGCAATATGTGTTTAGAGAAGATGTCAGGGAAGGAAGATAGGGTAAGTGTCTGAATATTACCGCGTTTCGAGAGTGAGATATGAAGAAGCTACTCGTTCTGCTGAATCGTTTGGATATTGAAGGTCATCTGCCGGAGATAATAGAAATCACCAAAACGCACGGGGTGGTGAGAGTATATCTTGCAAAAGCGTCTCCCGAGTTTGGCTCAAGGGTCAGGACAATTTTACCGGCTCACAAGCTTGACATGGCAGCAAGAATGGGTGATATGGCGGTCGGCAGATACCTTGCCCAAATAGCTGATACCCTGCGGAAACGGGGCATAGATTGCGACTATGTCAGTACCGGCATACCCGCAAAGAAATTAGACGATTTTATGAAAAGTAATGGCATAGATTTGGTCCTGAGTAGCGACGGCCGTTCCGGGTTGTGCTGCTGGCCCGGTGGAGGCCTGAGTGGTAGACATGCGCAATTCCTCTATGAACATGCTTTGACTGACGAAAAGATTCAGGCAACGGGATGGCTGATTAGAAAGGCGGGAAGCCAGCCGGGTATGAAGAAGATGCTCGTCCTGTTAAACCGCCTGGATATTGACCAACGCTTGCCTGAGTTAAGGGATATGGTTATGACGCTGGGTGTGCAAGAAGTGCATCTTGCCACTGTATCTCAGGTTTTCAGCTCCGGTTCACGTGGCATGACGGCAACGCGGGAAATGTATCCAGTGAAACAAGTGATGGTGTATCTGGCAAGGATTTCTCGGGGCTTCAGCTCCAGGGTACGTAGCATAGTATCGCCTCAGAAGCTTGATACCGCGGTACGCATGAGCGACGCAGCAGCCAATAGATATCTTTCAAGAATGGCCGACGCTTTAAAGCGAGATGGCGTAGATGTCATCCCGGTTGGCATCGGCATACCGCTTGATAAAGTCAAAGAGTATATCGAAAAGAACGATGTTGCTCTGGCTGTGATCGGAGATGGCAGGACGGGACTACGTTACTGGCCGGATGAAAGCTGTGTCATGAAGAATATCCAGGCCGGATATGGTTACGAACTCAGAGCTGAGACGGATATATCTGAACGCCTCGCGGCCAAGACTCGCTATTGGATTGGTACAGCTTGTGGCATTACCCTGTTATTTGGCGTCTTATTTACATTCTGGCTCGTCCTCTCCGGTCATTACCAGTTGAAATTCATCATTTCCGGGGTGGCAATGGCAGGTTTAGTAACATTGCTTACTTATGACTTGGTTCTTTCTGTATTTCGGCATGATCGTGAGAAAAAGGCCAATTTATTCGGCTTTTCGCAGATACGGTCCTTCTTGGCTTACCTGCCCTGGTTACTTGCGAAGATCGTGGTAGCCAATCTTCAGATTGCATATCTTGTTCTCCATCCGCGAATGCCGATTGCTCCTGCTCTGCTACGCTTCCAGACGCGGCTTCAAAATAATCTTGCCCGGGTGATTTTGGCCAATTCAATCACACTAACGCCCGGGACTATCACTGTCAGCCTTAAAAACGGCGAGTACATTGTCCATTCCCTGGTGCCGTCATCAGCGGGTGACATTCTGGAGGCCAGATTGCAAAACAAGGTGGGAGAGATCTTCACAGAAGGACGGGAGGAGCCACCCGCTGTCATCTGGGCACATTCTCTCAGGGAGATGGAACTATGAGTTCCATTTTGACAGGCGTTACCATCCTGGTGGCAGTATCGACTGCCGTTGGTCTGTACCGGGCGGGGATTGGCCCTACCGTGTTCGACCGGGTGCTCGCAGCCGGGTGGGTGGGAACGAACAGCCTCATTTTGCTGGTCTTAATAGGGTTTATCTACGGTCGGATAGATATGTTTGTTGATATCGCGCTTGCGTATGCGCTGCTGAATTTCGTTGTGACCATCGCGCTGGTGAAGTATTTCGAGCGAGGGGGAGCAAGCCGTTGATAGTGCCAAGCGTAATACTACTCGTTGCCGGAGTCTTCTTTCTGATCGTAAGCGGCATCGGGCTGATTCGCCTGCCAGATTTCTATTCCCGGGCTCATGCGGTTGGCAAGACCGAAACGTTGGGAGTGATTCTGATACTTGGCGGGTTAGCTATCTACAACGGGTGGGAGCTCAGTACCGTTAAGGTACTCTGTATCGTGCTGTTCTTACTGCTGGCCAGCCCGGTAGCAACCCACGCTATTGTCCGCTCTGCCTTCGTCTCAAATCTACAACTATGGACCAAGATAAACAGGAAAAAGGTAGAAACAACAGGACAGGATGAGCCTACCCAGCAAGTCAACAGGAGCGGAGAAGCATGATCTGGGAGGTTGATTTCTGGTTGCTGGTGGCGCTGATCATCTCGGCGCTTGTTGCTCTCCATCTCAGTGACCTGATTGCCGCGGTGGCCGTTTTATCTGCCTATAGTTTCCTGGTAGCCTTATTGTTTGCCCAGCTGGGGGCTATCGACGTCTCTTTTGTCGAAGCCACGCTTGGGGCTGGTGTATGTGGAGTATTGTTTGTTATTGCCCTGTTCTGCTCCAGGCGGAGGTACGAGAAATGAAATGGATTGCTCTACCCATCATGGTGCTTTTTCTGCTGCTGATGGTATTTGCCACCGCCGGCCTGCCGCGGCGGGGTGATCCTCAGGCACCGGCGAGCATTCATGTTTCACCATACTACATTGAGAAGACGATTGAGGAAACGGGAACTCCCAACATCGTGACCTCGGTACTCGCCGACTATCGGGGCTATGACACCCTTGGTGAGACGGTAGTGATCTTCACCGCAGGTCTGGCGTGCATCCTCGTACTCTGGAGGGGAAGAGACTGATGATAGAGCGTTACGAAAATACCATAGTTCGTACGGTTTGCAGCTTGATGGCCCCCTTAATTCAGCTCTTCGCTCTGTATGTGGTATTCCACGGTCATTATGGTCCCGGGGGAGGTTTCCAGGGTGGAGTCCTTTTCGCAGTCAGCATCATTCTGCTGCGGCTGTCCATGGGCAGGGAGGCTACAGGCAGTAAGTTCTCGACAAGATTGGCAATGGCGCTTGCAAGCGTGGGTATGCTGGTCTATACGATGGCCGGCCTGGTTCCTATGGCTATGGCTGGGGCTTTCCTGGACTACGAGTTTTTGCCGGTTCCGGGGGTATCCGGGGCGGACTTAAGATATCTCGGTATTGCCGTGGTCGAAATTAGCATAGCTTTAGCTGTTTGTGGGACCATGGTCTTATTGTTTGATGTTCTGGCTGGCGGGAGACAGTAATGTTTGAGGAATTCCTGGGACGTTACGTATATTTTTTCATCATTGTTCTTATGGCAATTGGCCTTTATGGCATGCTGGCGAAGCGCAATTTGATTAAGCAACTCATCGGCATGAATATCCTCCAGACGGCTATTTTTCTGTTCTTTATCGAGGGCAGTAACAAGCTGGGCGCCACAGTGCCAGTGATTGACCCCGGGCTTGGTAATGATCCCGTGAAGTACATGAACCCACTTCCGCACGTGTTGATACTGACCGGTATCGTGGTTGGCATCTCCCTTACAGGGCTGGCGTTAGCATTTATCATCAGCATTAGCCGCACCTTCCGTAGCCTTGATGAAGCATCTATTCTGAAGGAGCTATCCAAGTAAGTGTCTGCTGCGCCTGTTCTTATTGTCGCTCCGCTCCTGTTTTTTGCCTTCCTGTCTGCACTGCTGGGAATTTGGAGGGCAAGGCTAGCCTACGCTGCAGCCGTAACAGGAGGAATTCTCTCACTGGCAGCCGCTGTTACCGGAGGCATTTTTGTCTTTGTGAGAGGCGAACAGCGTCACTATTTGAGCGGTTGGCCTCCGCCTTTTGGTATTGAGTATGTACTTGACAACCTTTCGGCATTCATGGCCATAGTGGTTATGTTTATCGGTGCTGTCATCCTTGTTTTCCCTCCGAGAGCCGGGCTTTACCAGATGCCCAGAACCGGGATACCGTTGTACAGCATGATGCTGTTGCTGCTAGCAGGTCTTGGCGGCGTAGTAGTCACTGGCGACCTGTTTAACCTCTTCGTTTTTCTGGAAATCTATTCTCTCGCGAGCTACACCCTCATCTCACTGGGCGGCAAGCGTGCCCTCGTAGCCAGCTTCCGCTATCTGATGCTGGGAACTGTCGCCGGCTGTTTCTATCTGCTGGGGGTTGGCTTTCTGTACTTTGCCACCGGTTCTCTAAACATGGCTGACCTTGCCCAACGTCTTCCCCCGCTGTACGCATCTCCGGCGGTAGTAGCCGGACTGGTACTGATTGTTCTCGGTCTTTGTATCAAAATGGCCCTTTTCCCATTGCATGTCTGGCTGCCCGACGCTCACGGCCATGCTCCTTCTGTTATAGCGGCGATACTTGCTTCGGTTCAGATAGAAGTCGCCGCTTATGCCCTGCTACGTGTATCGCTTACCGTCTTCCAGCCTGCTTACCTTACCGAACAACTGCCGATTATGACGATAATCGGCTGGTGCGGTGTTGCCGGCATCATCTACGGTTCCATCATGGCTATTGCCCAGCGCGATTTCAAGCGTATGCTTGCTTACAGCACTGTTGCCCAGATTGGATACATCGGGTTAGGGATCGGGCTGGCAACCCCCCTCGGCCTCATCGGTGCTTTGCTTCACATTCTCAATCACGCTTTTATGAAAGGTTGCTTGTTTTTGGTCGCCGGCGGTATCCGGCATCAGACTGGTTTAAGGGAGATTCCCTGGTTTATCGGGCTGGGACGCCGGATGCCGTTGATGATGGCCGCTTTTACTGTGGCCTCACTATCAATGATTGGTATCCCACCGACCGCCGGTTTCTTCAGTAAATGGTATCTGGTGCTGGGCAGTCTTGAGGGTGGTAACTGGGTTTTTGCTACTGTTATTGTAGCTAGCAGTTTACTGTCTGCAGTCTACTTCTTCCGCGTGATTGAAAGGGTTTACGCCCATCCGCCGCCAACAAGCGGTATAGAGGTGGTGCAGAATATTGAACCTCCGCCAAGGATTCTCGTACCTATTCTGATTCTGGCGGCAGGCATTCTCATCCTGGGCTTTATCAATGCGGTGATTGTAACGCAGATGCTGGAGCCTATAGCGGCTCCACTATATCTCCCTGGCAGTGTGAGGTAGCCAACAGAATGGAAACATTCTTCTCGCTGAAGCCCCTGATGGCAGTCCTCGTCTCCCTGCTGGCGGCCATACTGATTGTCGTTTCCGGCCGCCCAAATCTGCGCGAGTCGTGGACGGTTGTGGCGGCTGTAGTGAAGTTTACCCTAGCGCTGTCTATGCTCCCTGACGTGCTTCAGGGCAAGTACCCGGAAGTGAGCCTGCTCAACATTTCGCCCGGCATCTCTCTCGCCTTGAGAGCGGACTCCCTGGGGATTATCTTTGGTCTCTCGGCCTCAGCGCTCTGGGTGTTAACCTCGTTCTTCTCCATCGGCTATGTCCGTGGCCTGTCGGAGCATAATCAGACTCGTTACTTTGCCAGCTTCGCCGTTTGCCTTTCCGCCACTATGGGCATCGCTTTTGCGGCTAACCTACTGACATTTATCATATTTTACGAAGTCCTGACTATTGCCACCTACCCTCTTGTAATCCACAAAGAAACACCGTCAGCGATAGCCGCTGGACGCAAGTATCTTGCTTATCTGCTGACCGGCGGCGTTATTCTTCTGCTGGCCCTGGCCTTTACCTATCAGATCGCCGGTACCGTTGACTTTCGCGCAGGGGGCTTCTTACCTCACCAGGTCGAGGACAGTCGGCTGATGATGTTGTTCCTACTGTTCCTGGTTGGTTTCGGCGTAAAGTCAGCCCTGATGCCACTTCATAGCTGGTTGCCATCAGCCATGGTCGCTCCGACACCGGTAAGCGCTTTACTTCACGCCGTGGCGGTGGTAAAAGCCGGTGTCTTTGGCTTTGCACGAATGACCGGCTTCGTTATGGGCCCCGAGTTGCTGGCGGAAATTGGAGCTTTGAACCTCCTGGCCGGCTTTTCTGCGGCTACAATTGTGCTGGCTTCTCTTCTGGCGTTTCGTCAGAACAATCTAAAACTACGCCTGGCTTATTCTACGGTAAGTCACCTTTCCTACATCATACTCGGGCTGGCGTTGCTATCCCCCAGCGGCTGGACCGGCGGCATTCTCCACATCGTAAACCACGCGGCAATGAAGATCACCTTGTTCTTCTGCGCTGGTGCTATTTATGTTAAGACTCACTGTGAGAATGTAAGTGACCTTAACGGGATTGGCCGGCAGATGCCATTGACGATGGGGGCCTTTGCTTTAGCGTCAATAGGGCTGGCCGGGGTTCCGCCACTTGCTGGATTCATCAGCAAATGGTACCTGGTTGAAGGAACATTTGACGCAGGCGGAACGGTCTTGTCGGCCGTCCTGCTCCTGAGCGGTCTTCTCAATGCCGGTTACCTGTTGCCTATCGTTGTTCGAGCCTTTTTTTCGTCTTCGAGCAACTTCTCCAAATACGGTGAAGCATCACTCCTCATGGTAGTCCCCCTGATACTGACGGCTCTGCTGTCGTTCTTTCTCGGCCTCTTTCCCGATAGAATCTTCCATCTCTACCAGCTAGCTTCCTATGTTGCCGGCAGCGTTTTTGGGGGAGGTGGGTTATGAAGCGCATATCTGTTGTGATGCTGATAGGTCTTGCCCTTTCTGTCCTGCTTGACCTTTTGCTTCGTGGCAGCCACGGCGATTTTATCTGGTATAGCATCTTCGGGTTTTTTGCTCTGTTCGGACTGATTGGCTGTGTAGCTCTCATTCTGATTTCCAAGTGGCTTGGACACTACTGGCTGCAGCGACCGGAAGACTACTACGACAAGGGTGTCGGTGATGACTAGCTTGCCGCCAGCAGTAGTCTTCATTCTGGGGGCAGTACTGCTGCCGTTGTTGCCCCGCAGGTTCCGGTCCGCCGGATACCTGTTATTCCCGCTCATTGCCTTTATCATCCTGTTGCGCCTGGATGTGGGGACAAACCTGACACTCTCCTTTCTCGATCAGGAGTTAGTGCCCCTTCGGGTAGACCGGCTGAGTCTGGCCTTCGGCTATGTCTTTGTGATCATAGCTTTCCTGGGTGGTGTCTACGGTTTCCACCTGAAGACTTCACTGGAACAGGCGGCGGCCCTTCTCTATGCCGGTAGCTCTCTGGGCGTAATCTTTGCTGGCGACCTGCTTACACTGTTCGTCTTCTGGGAGATCATGGCCGTATCCTCCGTTTGCCTCATCTGGGCCCGGGGGACACAGCAGTCCAGCAGGGCAGGCATGCGCTATCTAATTGTCCATTTGTTTGGTGGCAGTGTACTTCTAGCAGGGATACTACTGCATCTGGTGCAGACCGGCTCGATACTATTCGGGCATTTTGGGGGTGGGGTAGCTTCATACCTCATTCTTATCGGTTTTGCGCTTAATGCGGCCGTTCCGCCGCTTCACGCCTGGCTCGCGGATGCTTATCCTGAAGGAACAGTCACCGGCAGCGTATTTCTCAGCGCTTTTACAACCAAGGCAGCAGTCTATGCCCTCGCCCGTGGATTTGCCGGCTTTGAACCACTAATATGGGCAGGCACTATCATGGCCATTTATGGTGTAGTGTTCGCCGTTCTTGAAAACGATATCCGCCGTTTGCTGGCCTACCACATCATCAGCCAGGTTGGGTACATGGTAGCTGCCGTCGGAATAGGCACTGAGATGGCTATTAACGGCGCCACCGCCCATGCCTTCGCCCACATTCTTTACAAAGCTTTACTGTTTATGGGGGCAGGCACAGTCCTTTATGCCACTGGCAAGAGCAAGTTGACCGAGCTCGGCGGGCTGGCCCGAGCAATGCCGCTTACTCTGGCGCTATATATGGTCGGAGCCTTCTCAATATCGGGCTTTCCGCTTTTTAGTGGTTTTGTCAGTAAGTCAATGGTGGTATATGCGGCAGAATCCAGTCACATGGGAGCAGTAGTTCTTCTGCTGAGTCTGGCCTCTGTCGGGACATTTCTTCACACCGGACTGAAGCTACCCTACTTTACCTGGTTCGGAACTGACCGTTCACTCAAGCCAGTCTCCATTCCATTGGGTATGTATTTGGGTATGGGGCTGACTGCCGGCTTATGCGTCGCTATCGGAGTGTATCCGGCACTGCTTTACAACATTTTGCCATTTACTGTTAGCTACCAGCCCTATACCGCTCCCCACGTAATCGAAACCATGCAGCTTTTGGTGTTTACCGGGATCGGCTTCTGGATGCTGGTCGGTAAACTGGGTGGTGAGGCTACCATCTCACTGGATACCGACTGGTTCTATCGAAGGCCGGCCGGCCTTATCTACAGTATATTCGTCGTTTCCTTAAGCCGTTTCTTTGCCGCTGTAGAGAGTATTATGACACGGTTTACCAGATTCGTAGTCGAGCGAAGTGTAAATCCCGCAGGCTATTTTATTGAGGCGGTCAGATCTTTGCCGTATGTATTGTCCAAAAGGAAGTCACCAGACCCCGTGCGCAGGCCCAAGGCCTTCAATGCGGACCAATACTCATTTGGGATTATGGTGCTGGTGGTTATGCTGTTTCTTGCCATCGTTGCCATCTGGTCGTTTTTGGTGACATGGCACTGAAGCTTTGAACCATATTTGAGAATCATGATTAACGATTAAGGGAGGGTAAATCAATGGCCGTCTACATCATGCTCACCAATCTCACCGATGAGGGAAGGAAAACCGTGAAGGAAAAACCAGAAAGGATGAAGGAAGTCGCTAGAGAAGTTGAAGCCATGGGAGTAAAAGTATTATCCCAGTACGCTGTGCTCGGCCCATATGACTTCGTGAATATTCTGGAAGCTCCTAACAATGAGGTGGTATCCAGACTGGCAATTGAACTCGGTTCCAGGGGGACCATCCAGACCATGACCATGGCTGCGATGACCATGGATGAGTTCATTCGAGGTCTGATGAAGTAAAAGGGGATTCCCCGGTATCATTACTTCCGGCCCTTACGCTCAACCGGGCCGTAGATAAAGATGGTCTGCAGCTCGCGCATCAGCCCGGGATTGTCGGAAAGGCGGGCTATAATATCCCGGCTCGAGTAAAAGCCCCGTCGCACAATCTCCCAGTAGAGCATGAAAGCCTCAAAAGAGATGTCGGACTTAATATATCCCTCACGCCGCCCCTCCTCGTAGAACTGGACCATCAGCGGCCGGGACTTCTGCCATAGAGACTCGACCCATGCCCGCATCTCCGGGTCCTGTTTGAGGGCGGCCTGGGTCAACTCGCCGCCGAATAACTCGAGTATCTGCGACTTCTCAAACATCATCCGGTCAAGCCGCTCGAGAAACGTCCCGCCGCCTGAGGCAATCGCCCGGTAGCGGGCTATGCCTTCGTCAAAGACCGACCTGACCACCTCCCGCACCAGCCCCTCCTTACTGCCGAAGTAGCTGTAAATCGTTACCGGCGAGACCCCGGCCCGCCCGGCAATCTCACCTATCGTCACCTTGCGGAAACCGTGCGCCTTGAATAGCTCCAGCGCCGCCTGCCGTACTCTCTCCCGCTTCTGCTGGGAACGCCGACGAAAACCGTCCACCCGGCCTCCAAAATGAAATAAATTAACTAATTTTATACAAAACTATTGACAAAAGTCAAGGGCCATGCCTATAATCTGTAACATTCAAATCGAAAAATTACATTTTTCATAGAGTCGGAGGCCGGGAATGAAACGCTTTGGGAGCATCATCACATTGCTAACTGTAACCGCAGGTCTCTTACTGGCCGCCTGCTCCGCGCCGGGCGGCCCCCCGGCCATAACACCATCAGCCGTTACCGCCCCCCGGCAGGCCGCGGTGGTAAAGGCTGACGGCCACCTCCGACTTAAGACCCAGCAGTGGCTGTATTTTGAAACTCCCGGCACCGTCAGGGAAGTCCTGGTGAATAAGGGCGACCCTGTCCGGGCAGGCCAGGTTCTGGTGCGGCTTGATGATACTGACCTGCGGGCGGCGGTCTCGCAGGCGGAAAATGCCATCCGTCAGCAGGAAATCGCCCTGAATCAGGCAGAGAACGCCGCACGGTCGGCCAGATTGGACCTTGAGAG
>DAOUCU010000028.1:0-25876 GCA_034431935.1 Dehalococcoidia bacterium
AAGACATGACCCTTGGCCGTTGCCGGCGCCTGGCGGCAGACAACATACCCGGCGGTGCGGACCCTGGTGTTCGGAAAGAGCGCCAGCACCTCCGAACTCCTCATGACACCATCACGCGAAATCTCTTTCCTTATCACTTCCATCGGGTGAAGCCGTGCCGAAAGCCCCTGCACCCTGTATTCCGCCGAAAGCTTCTCCATCTCGGTCATTTCGGGCAGGGGCACGCGGTATTCGGGATAGCCCAGCATCAGCCCTTCACGCCCCGTACGCTCAAGGATGCCCAGTTCCCAGAGGAGCTGTCTCTTTGGCCTGCCGAAGCTGTCCATCGCTCCGGCGAGAATCAGGTTCTCCGCTGCCTCCCTGCTTAGCCTCGCCCTCCGGTAGAAGTCCGCAAGCGAGGTGAAAGGCGCCTCAGCCCTTGCCTTCTCTATCCCGGCAATGGCTGCTTTGCCCATCTCCTTGACGTAGCGGAAGCCGAGGCGGAGTTTGCCATCTTCCACGGTGCAGCGCCCGGAGCTCCGGTTAATGTCGACCGGAAGCACCTCAACACCGTGCCGCTTGGCATCGCCGACAATTACTTCGGGTGTGTAGAAGCCCATCGGCTGGTTGTTGAGGAGGGCGGCGTAAAACTCCGCCGGGTAGTAATATTTCAGCCAGGCCGACCGGTAGGCGAGCAGGGCAAAACCGGCGGCATGGCTCTTGCAGAAGCCGTACTCGGCAAACCCTTTCAGGGTATTGAAGACGCGGAGGGCCGTAGCTTCGGAAACCCCGTTACCTTTCGCCCCGTCAATAAACCTCTGTCTTAATTCTTCCATCGCCTGTTTTGAGCGCTTGCGGCTCATGGCTCGCCTGAGCGAATCTGCTTCCCCGGGAGTAAAGCCGGCCACGGCAATGGCACACCTGAGCACCTGCTCCTGGAAGAGGATGACCCCCAGCGTCTCTTCCAAAATGGGTTTCAGCTTCGGGTGTGGATAAGACACTTTCTCCTTGCCCTGACGGCGGCGGATGTAGGGATGCACCATGTTCCCCTGCAACGGCCCGGGGCGGATGATGGCGACCTCAACGGTCAGGTCTTCGATTGACCTCGGCGTTGTCCGGGGAAGGGTCTGCATTTGGGCACGGCTTTCCACCTGGAAGACGCCCATGGTGTCCGCCCGGCAGATCATGTCATAGACCTTGCCATCATCAGGCGGAACCTTCTCTAGGTCAATATCAAGGTCCCGGCTTTCTTTTATTAGCTCAACGGCTTCATGAATGAGCGAGAGCATGCGCAGGCCAAGGATGTCCACCTTGACCAGACCGGCATCCTCAACGCCGTCCTTGTCCCACTGGCAGACAATTCTCCCCGGCATG
The DNA here is from genome assembly GCA_034431935.1 of Dehalococcoidia bacterium. Lineage (GTDB taxonomy): Bacteria > Chloroflexota > Dehalococcoidia > GIF9 > JBFMDU01 > JBFMDU01. The sequence continues at coordinate 1,354 of DAOUCU010000028.1, forward strand.
GTGGCCCGCTCCAGGGGCACAATATCGGTGAGGGGACAGGAGGAGATTATCATGCCGCCGACGTGTATCGAGAGATGCCTGGGGAAGTCGGCGATTTCTTTGCACAGGGTAACAAAGTGCCGCCAGGGCGTTGAGGTAACGTAAGAGCGGAACTGCTCGAGCCTGCCCAGGTCCCGGTCAACATCTCTGGCGCTGTAGCTGCTTACCGCCCTGGCCATTCGGTCGAGCAGGTCTTTCGGCATCCCCAGCACCTTGCCGACTTCCCTGATGGCGTTACGTGCCTGAAAGGTGACATAGGTGCAGACCATGGCGACATGCTCCCCGCCATATTTCTGATAGACATACTGGATGAGCCGCTCGCGGTGGTTTGTGGATACGTCAATATCGATGTCGGGTATTGAAGACATCTCCTCGTTAAGGAATCTGCCGACAAAGAGGTTGTGGCGGATGGGGTCAACTTTGGTTATGCCGAGGATGTAGGCGATGATGGAGTTGGCGGCCGAGCCCCTGCCCTGCGCCGGGACACCGTTTTTCCTGGCGTAGTCCATGATGTCATGGACGACGAGGAAGTAGCCGGATAGGCCCAGCTTTTTTATCAGGTCAAGCTCATAAGCTATCTGCTCTCTGACACGCTCTGAAAGCTCACCGTACTTCTCCTTTGCCTTTTCCCGGCAGAGCTTTGCCAGGTAGCTGTCGGTCGTCTCCCCCTGAGGCACCGGAAAATCGGGGAAGCGGTACGAACTGAAATTGAGGTCAACGCTGCACCGGTCGGCAATGAACAGGGTATTTTCAACGGCTTCCGGGCAGTCGGCAAAGATCTCCCTCATCCCGGCTGCCGGCTTGAGGTAGAACTCGGCATTGGGACGCCGCAGGTGTCCCGACCTGTCCAGCGTTACGCCGTTCCTGATGCACACCAGGACGTCATGCAGGTGGTGCCTCTCCTTTACCGCGTAGTGGACGTTGTTGGTGGCGACACAGCGGATGCCGAGCTTCTGCGCCAGTGAGACCTGGCGGCGGACGAGTCGGTCATCGCCCGGGCAGAGGTTGTTCCGAAGCTCGATGAAGAAGTTTTCGCCGAAGATGTCTCGCAGCTGCCGGGCTGAGGCTTCCGCCTGACCGGTTTTCCCTTCATCGAGAAGGCCGGCAATTTCGCCCTTCCGGCACCCGGAAAGGCAGACGAGCCCGCTGCTGCAGGTGGCTAAATCTGCCTTCTCTATCGATGGCTCGCCTTTCCCGTGTGCCAGCTGTGCCCGGGTTATCAGCCGGCAGAGGCGGGAGTAGCCTTTGTTGTCCCTGGCAAGAAGGGTCAGGTGGTGTTTCCCTTCAACGGTGACTTCGGCACCGATTATCGGCCTGATGCCGGACCTTCTGGCTTCCCGGTAGAAGCGTACAGCGCCGTACAGCCCGTCATGGTCGGTGATGGCCAGGGCCGGCATACCCAGCTCTTTTGCCCGGGCCACCAGCTCCTCCGGGTGGGAAGCCCCATCCAGGAGCGAAAAGCTGGAATGGCAGTGTAGTTCCGCGTAGGACACGGCTCTCCCTGAACTTGCTAGTCATGGATCCCGTCGAGGTACCAGCCGCCGGAGGTGCTGTCACGGTAGATATCAAGGACCAGGCCGGCGCTCGTTTCGACCCGGAAATAGTCCCGTTCTACTCCCTTTCCCCACCACTCATCAGCGAGCCGCCAGTGCTCGCAGACAGCGGTAATCTCCTCACGCCGGCCGTTCCTCACCAGGCTTACCGGGACGCCGGCGGTGTCTGTTTTTACCTCTATTTCCCGCACCCTCTGTATCTGCCCGGACATCGCCTTCACCTATTCCGTGACATCGGTCAGAGTGAACCGCTTTTCGGGAAGTACCGGCCGGGGGCTTACTTCCTTGAGTCTCTTAATCGGCTGGTAGCCGAACCTGAGCTTCAGCTTTTCCACTGCCCCCGACATTCCCTCATCGGTCATCTTCCCGTCCGGCCACAGCGACAGCTTCTTACCCTGTTCGCCTGTTAGAGAAAGTGTAAGCACAATCTCCGTCACCCCGGATGGGAACCTGGCCGTCTCCAGCCATGTCCTGAGGCGCGATAGGACCGGCCCGGTTGAAGCCGCCGGCTCCTTCAGTGGGAGGCTTCGCTCCTGTGAGGTACCCGGGGCGAAGTCAAGCCTTACCGTCACCTCGCGGCAAAGCCTGCCCCGCTGGCGTATTTTCGGAAGAAGACGTTGGAGCACGGCCTCGCAGGAGTGCAAAATCTCCGCGGTGCTCACCGCCGGAGAATCGAGGCTGACGCTTTCGGTGAGCAGTTCCGGTTTCTGTCTCGGGACAAGCATGGAACGGTCAATACCGCAGGCCAGGTCATGCATCAGTGCCCCATCGCAGCCGAACTGGGTAACCAGCGCCTCTCTGGAAAACAACGCCAGCTCGCCGATGAAGCGGATGCCCAGAAGCCGGAGCCGCTCTATGGACTCCCTGACGCAGGGCAAAAGATCGATGGAAAAGGGGGCAACAAACTCCCTCTGCTGACCCGGGCTGACAATCACCGGTGCCTCCGGCGGCGCGGTAAGGGCGGCGATGCGGGCGAAAAACTTACCGCTGCTCACACCAAGGCAGGCGCTCAAACCGGTCTCCCCGTATATCTGCCGGACTATTTCACGGCAGAGACCCGCCTCGTCCCGAACCGCGCCGATGTCTAAGCAGGCGCAGCCCGGCCTTTCGACATCGACTGCCGGACTGGACCTCTCCAGGATATCAGCTATCCCCTCAAATACCTGTCGGTAGCGCCATTCTTCAGCGGGAACAAACTTTGCCCCGGGGCAGAAGGCGTATGCTTCACGGAGCGGCATCCCGACTTTAACTCCACAGGCCGTTGCCTCCGGCGAGGCGTCATAGACTGTCTTCGATTCAAACGGCTGACCGCCTATGACCAGCGGCTGCCCTCGCAGTGCAGGACTGGCGGCGAGAGCTACCTGGACGGCAAAACTGGGCACCATTACACAGGCAATCCTCATCTTGAATCACAGCCCTCTGACCGTTCGATGACTTTACCCTGAACAACAACCCTATCGGGGGCGAAATGCCGATGTTGGCCGGCTGAAAACGTATCCGCTCTAGCAAACAAATGTTCTATAGAACACTTGTAATATTACGCTCCGCATGACACGGCTGTCAAGAGGGTTTTCTTATTCATCTGAGGAACCGGTCCAGGAAGGGGAATCCTTTGCTTTCGGCAGGTTGTTCTACTGACCTACCGGCCAGAACTGGCGAGCGGAATGGGGATACCCGGAGAAAAGTAGCATTCCGGGCCGAAGTTGCCTGCCCTGCACGTGACGACGGAAGTGCCGGTCTAGCAGGTGATGTGAATCAGGGCGGCCGGACGCCTGCCCTCGGCCAGACACCGGTTGAACCTGTCTGCTGCCTGCGGTGAAGGCACAACCACCGATTCTATCCCGGATTCCCGCATCAGGGATTCGGCATCCGGACTCAGCCTGGCTTTGCCGTTCGTCCCGGTCCCAATTATCAGCGTGTCAGGCCCCGTCTTGAGAAGCTCCTCGATCTCTTCTCTCCTGATGGCATGGCTGCCGAACTTCCAGAACCTGCCCTTTCGTTTGACGATCCTGCCGTCGGCATGCAGCAGAAGGTCGCCGCTATACCTCTTACCATTGACCACGATTGAACCAAAGCTGAAGCTGTCCACCTTTGCCATCTGCGCCTCCTATCGGCCGGCACCTTAAAGATGGCTCACGCCGGGTCCCCCATCAAGGCTGCTGCGGGGGCGACAGGGTTCGGATATGCCCTCACATTGCGAGGAGCAGGGTCGGATAGAGCGCGCACTTGCCAACCCCAGAAAGCAACACCTGTGGGGAGACATCACCGACGACGAGTACCGCGAACAGAAACAGGCACTGCAGAAACGACTGATGGCTCTTACGCCAGCCATGAGTCCGGCCTGTCTTCCCAGTCTGGAGAGAGCAGGACAGTATACAGCCCAGGTCCCAGTACCAGCCGCTGTTTGCCTGCATCGTTATCCGAGGAATAAGAAATGGTCGGGGTGAGTGGATTCGAACCACCGACCTCATGGTCCCAAACCATGCGCGCTAGCCGCTGCGCTACACCCCGTAAACGGAGCGAATATAACAGAGGTATAGAGGACAGTCAACGGTTGGAGATGGACTTTGCTGACGTTCTCAATGACCCCGAGCAATTACTTCCGGCAGTTGATGCAGACCTTGAAGAAATCCCGGGGCAGTTTGGCCTTTTTCATCATGTATTCAACCTGCGCATCCGGAATCCAGTAATTACCGCAGGACTCGCACTGAAGGAGCTTGAACTCGCGTTTCCAGTTAAAGAGCTTGCGAACCCCGTCTTTTTCCTCCATTTTAATGGCACCGGTGGGGCAAACGTAGAAGCAGGAGCCACAGCCGATACAGTCCGGAGCTGGTTCAAAAAACGGCGAAGCCGCCCACTTCGTCACGCCACGGTTCACCAGACTGATGGCGCTGACACCAACGATTTCATTACAGACTCTGGCGCATTGTCCACAAAGGATGCAGTCATTCTGCTCCAAATAGTTTTCATTAAAAGAAGACTTCTGGATGCCGTATTTGGCCGCCATCTCCTTAATGACTTTGTTCTCGGAGCACCGCGCGAGAAGCAACTCCAGCACCATCTTACGGTTCTCAATAACCCTTGGAGTATCGGTTCTAACATCCAGTCCTTCTTCAGCCGGGTAAGCGCAGGATACGACCAGTCTGGAGCGATTGCGGCCTTTTGGTGTAACCTCGACCAAACACAGACGGCAAGCACCGTATGGTTCCAGTGACTCATGGTTGCACAACGTTGGTATTTCAATGCCGCTTTCCCTGGCGACATTCAACACATACTGACCGGGTTCGGCTTGAACTTTCCTGCCGTTAATCGTTAGTGAAAGCATCTTGACCTCGCTTTAGTTCACGGCTAATCAATACCAACTGCTGAGAACTTGCAGACATCGTGACAGGCGCCGCATTTGATGCATTTACTCTGGTCCATGACTACCGGTTTCTTCTTGCCCTGCCCTGTGATAGCCTGATTCGGACAGGCTTTAACACAAAGCTGACAGCCAACACATTTGTCAGTGATGATGTAATACTTAATCAGCGCTTTACAGACACCGGCAGGGCACTTCTTATCCCTGATATGGGCTTCGTATTCTTCCCTGAAGTATTTTAAGGTAGTCAGCACCGGGTTAGGAGCGGTGGCCCCGAGCTGACATAGAGAGGCATCACTGAGGTGCGCCGCCAGCCGCTCCATAAGAGGGATGTCCTCTTCTCGTCCCCTGCCTTCGGTGATATCGGTGAGTATCTGATGCATACGCTTGATGCCTTCCCGGCAGGGTACACATTTACCGCAGGACTCCTCTTCAAGAAAGGTAAAGAAGTATTTAGCGATATCTACCATACAGGTCCGGTCGTCCATAACAATCATTCCGCCGGAACCCATCATCGAACCAGCTCTGGTCAGCTCGTCAAAGTCCACCGGTAAATCAATCAGTTCCTCCGGTATGCAACCGCCTGATGGTCCGCCGGTCTGGACAGCCTTGAACTTGCGTCCATCTTTGATACCACCGCCGATATCATAAATAATCTCCCGCAGTGTAATCCCCATCGGCACCTCAACCAGCCCGGTGTTATTGACCTTACCAACCAGTGAGAATACTTTGGTGCCGGTACTGCCTTTGGTGCCAATACTCTTGAACCAGCCGGATCCGTTATTGATAATTAACGGTACGTTAGCCCATGTCTCAACATTATTGAGATTACTGGGACGGTCCCAGAGACCTTTCTCAGCGGTATGAATGTATTTAACCCGTGGCTCACCGGCTTTGCCCTCCAGTGAAGCCATCAGGGCCGTGGATTCGCCACAGACAAAGGCACCGCCGCCGCGGTTGATAGTCACAATAAAATCGAAATCAGATCCCAGAATATTCTTTCCCAGAAGTCCAGCTTTTTCTGCCTGCTCGATGGCAATCTTGAAATTCTCGACCGCCAAAGGATACTCATTTCGAACATAAATGTAACCCTCGCGTGCCCCAATCGCGAAGGCTCCAATAATCATACCCTCGAGAACACTATGAGGGTTGCCCTCAAGGAGACTCCGGTTGGCATAGGCGCCCGGGTCGCCCTCGTCACCATTGGCGATGACATACTTCAGGTCGCCATGAGCTTTGCGGGTTGTTTCCCATTTCAATCCTGTCGGAAATCCCGCACCACCGCGGCCGCGCAGACCGGACGCCTTTATCTCATTTATTACATCGTCCGGCTTCATTTCAAACAAGACTTTGGGTAGCGCTGAATAACCGCCGATAGCGATATAGTCTTCGATACTGGTCGGATCGATTTCCCCGTTATTACCAAAGATAATACGATGCTGTTTCTTGTAGAATGGTATTTCTGACTGGTATTGATATTTCTTACCTTCCGGGTCAGTATAGAGGAGGTTTTCCACCGGCCTGCCGTTGACTACAGTCTCAGTTATTATCGAAGGTACATCCTCAATTTTAACCCTCTGGTAGAAGAACTCGCCCGGCATGACGGCTACAATCGGGCCAAGTTCGCAGAAGCCACGGCAACCAGTAATCATTACATTTACCTTGTCCGCCATCCCCTGCCGTGCAAGTTCCGCCTTAACAGCATCACCAACTGCAATACAACCATAAGCGCGGCAACCGGTGCCGCCACAGACGCTTACGGTGGGCTTCCTTGTCTTTTGTCTTTCAGCCTGGAGCCTGGCCCTCAGAGAGTCCAGCTCCTGTCGTGAGCGGAGTCTGTTCACGTACGACCTCGCAATGGTTAGTAGTTGCTCAGTACTTTGTCGACTTCATCCGTTGTCATTTGCCCGTAGTATGTATCATCCACTTTGATGACCGGCCCGAGTGCGCAGGCACCCATACAGTTAACTGATTCAAGGGTAAACTTCATATCCCTGGTAGTGCCGCCATTAGATATGCCCAGAGACCTTTCCAGTTTCTCCAGAATCCTCAAGCCGCCTCTTACGTGACATGCGGTACCGAGACAGCAGTTGATAAGGTGCTTGCCACGAGGTTTAAGACTGAAGGCGCGGAAGAATGTCGCTACCTGGTAGACCTGGCTGATGGGTACTGCCATCTGCTCACTGACACGAAAGAGGGCGTCCTTGGGTAAATAGCGGAATTCGGACTGCACATCCTGAAGTATCGAGACAAGCTGGCCGCGGTTCTTGCTGTACTTGGCGACGATTGCGTCAACTTTGCTGTTGGTATCCATATATCAGTTCCTCGAAGCTTTCTGCTTGAGAGCTGTGTAATCACTACTTACTTTTTCCTGGATCTTGTTGACCATATCCTGAGACAGGTGACGGAACCGTCCCTGAACCTTTATGTAATCAGTTATCGGTCGGAGCTTGGGCAAATCAACATTAAGCCTGTACTTACCGTTTTCGACTTCGTATAGTGGGAAAATACCGGTCTCAACGGCCAGCCGGCCGAGCCGAACTGAAAGGTCGGACGGGCTGCGCCAGCCGGTCGGACATACCGACAGGACGTGGAGATATGCCGGTCCTTTGGTGGCGACCGCCTTCTGGACTTTGGCGACCAGATCGAATGGGTAGCTCGGGTTAGCGGTGGCAACATAAGGGATCCCATGTGCCGCCATAATTTCAGGCATATTCTTTTTCCAGGTAAATTGTCCCTGGCTGTGAGAGCCCGCCGGGGATGTCGTGGTGGATGCCCCGAAGGGTGTGGTACCGGAACGCTGGACACCGGTATTCATATAACCTTCATTGTCATAGCAGACGTAGATTAACTCGTGTCCGCGCTCCATGGCTCCGGAAAGCGCTTGGAAGCCGATATCAGCAGTGCCGCCATCACCCCCCATAGCTACTACCTTGGGTTTGCCCTCGTACCTGCCATGGCGTGAAAGCACCTTAATCGCCGATTCTATTCCTGAAGCCACCGCCGCCGTATTCTCAAAGAGAGTGTGAATCCACGGCACTCGCCATGACGTATACGGAGCCGGGGAGGAGATGATTTCCATACAACCGGTGGCATTGGCGATGATAATGTTCCGGCCAAGCGCCTTGCATACCATCCTTACAGCCAGTACTTCAGCACATCCGGTACAGGCGCGATGGCCGGGAGCAATGGATTCCCTTTTACTGAGAAGTCGTGGAACGTATACGGTAAAGGTTTCCATTTAGCCTCTCACTCCAATCATCTCGAATTCGCCCGGCGCTTTCTGCACGGCTTTCTGGATGCCCTGGGTAATCAGCGACTTGAAACCTTCAACAGAGACCTCCCGTCCACCAAGGCCACCAACATAGCTAACAATGCTCGGCTTATTGGGTAATGGATATAAGGCAGACTGGATTTCGGAACACATCGGACCGCTCGGACCACCAAGACATAGTGCTCGGTCCATGGTTATGAGCAGCCTTGCCTTACTAACGGCGGCGGTCAGTTCTTCAAACGGAAAGGGCCGCCAGAGACGGATACGCAACATGCCAACCTTATGACCGGCATCGCGAAGTTCGTCGATGGCCGAGGCCGCCGTCTCACTGAAACTGCCCATCATTATAAAAAGAGTATCGGCATCCTCGGTACGGTAGCTCTCGACCGGCAGGTAGCGCCGTCCGGTGATGCTTTCAAATTCCCTCCATATTTCGACGATTATCTTCTTCGAAGCTCTTAGAGCAACATCCTGTGACTTCTTAACCTCAGTATAGATGTTGGGCATGCCGAAGGCACCCATGGTAAGCGGACGGTCGGGATGAAGGCCGTAAGGATGGGTGTAACGCGGCAGGAACTTATCGACTTCGGCCTGCTCTACAAGATAGAGAGGCTCGACGACATGCGAAACGTTAAACCCGTCAATATTCACCATGACCGGGAACAGTACACGATGGTCTTCGGCAATCTTAAAGGCACACAGTGTCAGGTCATACGCCTGCTGACCATTCTCGGCGAAAATCTGAATCCAGCCGCATTCGCGGGAGGCCATGATGTCGGAGTGGTCGCCCCATATACTCAAAGGAGCTGACAGGGCCCGGTTGGCGACTGCCATGACAATCGGCAATCGCATCGAAGCCGCAACAAACAGCACTTCATGCATTAGGGCTAGGCCCTGTCCCGCTGTGGCGGTAAAGGTCCGGGCGCCCGCGGCCGACGAGCCAAGACAGGCGCTCAACGCGGAGTGTTCGGACTCGACCGGCACATACTCGGCATCAAGTTCGCCGTTGGCTACCATCTCGGCCAGACGTTCGACAATATGTGTCTGCGGGGTAATAGGATAGGCTGCTATCACCTCGGACCTGGCCGCCTTAACGGCTTCGGCAATAGCGAGCGAGCTTTCCATGCCGACTCTTTCCATCAGACCGTCTCCTCATTCATGGTGATAGCCTCGGTAGGGCATTCGCGTGAACAAATACCGCACCCTTTGCAATAGTAGAGATTAGCCTCGAAGAAGCCCTCCTGATTCTGTCCGATGCATCCTTCGGGGCAGAAAAGATAACAGATGCCGCATTTGATGCAGCGTTGGTGGTTCCATATCGGCCGCTGAGACCGCCAGTCGCCAGTACGGTTGCTGGCGGCATTGCCGGCATCTGTAACAACCATACCCAGCGGAACGTCTCTCCACCCCGGCAAAACCTCGGTTGCAAATTCCTTCTTTGGCGATGGTGCCGCCGGGTCAGGTTCCAGGACTACCGTCTGGTTGTAGGCTCGCCCTGCCGCTTCAATATTGTCCTTGGCCCTTTTACCGAACCGTTCTTCAAGCGGGTGAACCAGCGAATCCAGATTAACGAGACCGGTAGCTTTAACAACGGCTCCTAACATCGTGGTGTTAACGATATTGACACCGAGGAGATCTTTGGCAATGGCTCCAGCGTTAACGACCGCCAGCCGCCACTTGCCTCCCACCTCTTTCTTGATCTGCTCCGCCGGCTTCGGACTGTTAACGATAAGTACACCGTCGTCTTTAAGGCCGGCGGTTACATTAACGAGATTTAGCAGTCCCGGGTCGAGTACCACAACTACGTCCGGTCCAGTGATTCCTGCGCGATTTCTGATCGGCTCGGTAGCACTGATGCGGTTAAAAACCATTACTGGCGCGCCGCGTCGTTCAGGGCCGAAACTGGGAAATGCCTGGGCAAACTTGCCTTCCCTAATAGCTGCCAGTGCAACGAGTTCAGCTGAGGTAACTGCACCCTGTCCACCCCGTCCATGCCACCGCATCTCAATTGTCTTGCTCTTGACCTTCTGCATTGTAATGCATTCCTTGTTATGATGATGTTTTTGCCAAACTTCAGCAAGAATGGCGCCCCTGGAGGGACTCGAACCCTCGCTCCTGGCTCCGGAGGCCAGTGCTCTATCCCCTGAGCTACAGGGGCTCCACCTAAAGAGAATAATTGGCAAATTATACGATGTTTAAGTACTTAAATACAATCTACTGTACTCTTACTGAGGAATCGAACTTTGACCAGTGACAGACGCCATTCAGTGTTTTTCTGCCCCTTCCGTGATCTCTGTCTCTTTCTTTGGCAGAACAACTGAAAGGAGTACGGAGCCGACAATTAATGCGGCGATAACCACCAGCGAAACTGAAACCGGGATCTTATATAAATCAACAATTAGCATCTTGATTCCAACGAATGCAAGAACGGCAGAAAGTCCGTAGACCAGGTAGCGGAAGAGGTAGAAAAGGCCGGCGAGTGCGAAAAATAGTGCTCGTAAACCCAGAATAGCGAAGATATTAGATGTATAAACAATCAAAGGGTCGACTGTGACTCCAAATACGGCCGGAACCGAGTCCACCGCAAACATTATGTCCATGGTCTCGATAGCTACCAGCGTTATCATCAATGGAGTTGCGTATCTTACCCCGTTTATCTTCCTGAAGAATTTAGTTCCGTCATATCTGGGATCGACACGTATGATTTTTCGAGCAAGTCGGACGATAGGATTCTTGTCAGGATCAATATTCTTTTCCTTCTGGGTGACCAGCTTATATGCCGTATAAATCAGGACGAGTCCCAGGATATAAATCAGAAAGTGGAACCTCTCAATAAGTGCGATACCCGCGAAAATGAAAAGTCCACGAAAAAAGATAGCTCCAAGAATGCCCCAGAGCAGGACCCGTCTCTGTGCCTCTCTTGGTACAGCAAAGTAGGTGAAAAGCGCAAGAAAAACAAACAGGTTATCAATACTCAGAGAATACTCAATCAGATAGGCGGTAAAGAACTCGACGGCCTTTTCCGTCCCTCGAGCGAAGTAGACCAGGGCATTGAACAGGAGGGCTAAGGTGACCCAGAAACCAACCAGCTTGAGCGCTTCCCTGACAGGAATAATGTGGGCCTTACGTTGAAAAACAAATAAGTCAAGAACAAGGGCGGCGATGAATACTGCGACGAAGACGGCCCACAGAGAAGCCTGACCCAACGGTACTAATTTCCCCTATTCTCAATCTTTGTCTTTGGGTACTTGATAATACTCCGCAGGTTGATGTTCATATCCACTTATGAGATGCAACCGGGAGACCGTATTAGCAAAACCGGAATACTAACAGAGCGAATGACGTGGTCGGCGACACTTCCCCATATTAGGCGACTGACTCCGGAACGTCCGTGTGTAGCAATAACTACTAAGTCCGCCTTCTTATTAATGGTAAACTGCACTATCGCCTCTGCTGCCTTGCCATTGACAACGAAGGATCGCGTGTCGATTACAACCTTTCTTAACCGCTCTTCTATGCTCCTGAGATACTTCTTGGCTTCTATTCTGTGGCGCGTCTCGAAAGCCTTCAACTGTTCAATGGAAGCAATTTGTGAGACCTGTCTGCCGTAAGGTATGGCAATTGGCTCGACCACTGTGATGAGAAGCACCTTCGAGGCATTAGACCCCTTAACTATGGCTTCGACATGCGGCAGTACGCATTCGGCCAGTTCCGACCCATCAAGGGGAACAACGATCTTCCTGTATACTATCTTTTTGCGCATCATCTTCTTGGATCCTCAGTATTTCGAGGAACATTCTGATAAGAATCAGTGAACATATCTCACCCAGTGTAACAACCAGCAAACACCGAGGGTTAGAATCATACCGGGGATCGCCACCTTACAGTACCGTCCCCAGGTAACCGGATAACCCTCACGGTCGGCGATTGCAGTCCCGACAACGTTTGCTGAAGCTCCGATAGGCGTAGCATTGCCGCCGATATCGGTACCCAACGCCAGTGCCCAACTGAGTGTTCTCAAGTTCATCCCCTGTGCAGCGAGCGCACTAACCACCGGTACCATAGCCGCGGCAAACGGGATGTTGTCTACAATCGCTGAAGCAAACGCTGATATCCACAAGATCATTGTGCTGACAATCCCAAGGCTTCCGCCTGACACGTCTCCTATCCAGGTGGCCAACGCCTTCAGAACGCCCGTTACCTCGAGGCCGCCCACGGTCACAAACAAAGCAAAGAAAAAGAGTAGCGTGCGCCAGTCAATCCTTAAGAAGAAATGCTTCGCCCCGCTAAACGAACCAGCGCTTATGGCAGTGAGCATTGCGGCGATGACCCCTATTATAGCTACCGATAGCCCGCTCTGCTGATGGGTCACCAGTAAAGCAACCACGACCACGAAAACTCCGGTCTGCATGTAGAACAGTCGCATACTGGTAATTGCAGAAGCCGGGAGGGGACAACTCTTGGCCGCGGCTGCCTGTTCGGGGCTCAGTTTAAAATACTTCCGGAAGACCAGATAAAAGTAGGCCAAGAGCGCCATCATCGCCACCCAGGCGATAGGGCCAGTATTAACTGCGAAATCGAGGAAGCCGAACCCGAATGAAGTGCCAATAATTATATTTGGGGGGTCGCCCATCATAGTAGCACTGCCGCCGGTGTTGGCCGCACTGATTTCGGCAATAATGAACGGAATCGGGTCAACCTTGAACTGCCTCGCAATTTCTATAGTTACCGTGGAAAGAAATAGCATCACGGTGATGCTGTCAATGAACATTGAAAGAAACCCGGCCAGCAGAACGAAGGCGACGAAGATCGCCGTTATGTTGTAGCAGACCAGCTTGGCCACATAAAGACATAGCCATCGGAAGAAGCCGCTTGCGGCCAGTCCCTCAACCATAACCATCATTCCGAAGATAAAGACGATTGTCTGCCAGTTTACGCCGTGGGATTCGAGGTGCTCATGCCCGGGAAACCAGAATTTCCACTGAATAAGCTGACCAATGTTGAGAACCTCGACGATATGCTCCGGCTTCCGCATGATAGCCACGAAGAGAATCAGCATAAGAACGGCACCACCCAAAGCCACCCATGCCCGATGCCACTTGCCAATGGTAATAACAATGAACATCATCAGGAAAATGATGGCGGCGAGAATCTGCTCAAAGGACATTGGTCAGGTCCTCATTTCAGTTGACTGGCAAAAACGCTGGCGTTTGACCTGAATTCAAGTACGGACTTGGTACCGGCAAGATAAGACTCGCCGGGCACATTGCCGTTTAATCTATCAAGTGTTCAGCCAACTGTCAATGTCAGTCGTCGACGGGACGTCTCGATATCACTTCTTGAGCGGCCATCAGCCCGGCTTGCTTGCCAAAGACGAGACACCCTGTGTTGAGGCTGCCGGTGCCGAACGCCCGGTATCCGGTAATCTCACCAGCGGCGTACAGCCCGGGAATAACCTTGCCTGTAGTGTCGATGACCTGCATTCTCACGTTGGTTGCCGGGCCGCCGGCACTTATCAGGTTTGCAGGCACAGTCTCAATGGCATAGAACGGCGGCGTATCGAGTTTGTATTTGACATTCTGTCTCCCGAAGTCGGCATCCCTGCCCGCATCAACAAACCCGTTCCACCTGATCACCGTTTCTTTAAGGTTCTCGGGAATAATATGTGCTCTTTTGGCGAGTTCTTCAATAGTATCCGCCTTGAAGATTACCTCGCCTTCCGCCGCTCTCTCATCTATCCATTGCCAGGAGCGTTCCGGTACCGTACCGAGCCATGAGACCATAACCTGTACGTTCTCTTTTCTCATCTTCTCATCAAAGATTACGAATAGCGTCATCTCAGGGGCCTTAAACATTGCGGCACGGCATGGCGGCAGGTACTGCCCGCCTTCCTCGCTGACCACACGCTTTCCGTTGAGGTCTACCCAGATGGCTCCCGGACAGGAATTCATGTTGATGTGAGCAATTCCTTTGCTTGAGTCTTTCGGGTCACGTACCGTACCGATGTAGGGCAAAAGCTCCTGGTCCATGTTGACCATCCTCGCCCCCACAGCCTCGCACATCATCATCCCCTCGCCCTTGGCATCGGGCAAACCGACGTTGATGATGGCGCGGGCCCCGGGAAACTTGAACTTACGCATCAGCTCAAGATTGCCGCTCCAACCGCCTGTCGCCATAATGACGGCACCGGCACGATAGGTTTTCTTCACGTTGTCTCTGTCTACGGTCGTCACGCCCACGACGCGGCTACCCTCTCTAATGAGGCTGGTTACCCTGGTGCTAAGCAGATAACTGATGTCTCCCCGGGCCACGCGCTTATCATGTTCCGCCAGAATAACCTTCAAATAGCTCATTGCCCAATCAACCCGGTAGATCCGTGGTACTGACCAGCTTTCGCCATAAATAGTGCCGGTACACTTGCGTTCATGAGGTCCATAGGCACCCCGGGAGTCCAGCCAGTCCACGGCGAAGCCTGAGTTCTGACAATAGAACATAAGTATCTCCGGGTCGCATACTTCCCGCGCCCGGGATTCCTTCATGCAGTCCATGTAGAAAACAGTTGGCGAGTCGTTCAGTATCCCCTCCTCAAACTGCATCCTTGTCTGGGTGCCGGCGCTGGTTCCTTGCGATATCAGAAACGTTCCCCCGAGCTCTCCCCTCTTTTCTATTTCCAGCACCTTTGCCCCTTCGTCAGCGGCAGTTATGGCCGCCATGAGACCTGCGGCGCCCGTGCCGACTACAATTATGTCTGCATCTCTTCTATGAGCCACTGGCTACCTCCTTCTGGCTACCTGATGGAGCCAGTTATGAAACACGTCTTTCCTGACCTGCCCAAAACTGTTCCCGGATATCACGCTTGAGGATTTTTCCGGTCGGGTTCTTTGGTAGCTCTTTCCAAATCTCGACCGACCTGGGACGTTTGAACCCGCTGAGCCGCTCGTTGCAGAACTTGATGATCGCTTCTGGCGTCGTCGGGACGCCCTCCTTTGGAACAACAATTGCCTTGACTTCCTCACCCCACTCCTTGCTCGGAACACCGATGACGGCGACCTCGGCTACCGGGAACTGATAGATTACGTCTTCAACCTCTTTGGATGGTATTTTCTCGGCGCCGCTGACAATCACATCCTTCTTGCGGTCCACGATGTAGAGGTATCCGTCTTCATCGAGCCGGCCCATATCGCCAGTGTGGAGCCAGCCATTGCGAAGCAGCTCGGCGGACTCCTTCGGTTTGTTCCAATAACCGTCAATCATGGCCCGGCTCCGAAAGACAATCTCGCCTATCTCCCCGGGCTTCACATCTTTATCGTCATCATCCACCAGGCGCATCTCACAGCCTGGCAGGCATTTCCCCACCGATTTCAACAGATGTTGTTTACTGGGGTCTTTCAATGCTAGGATGTGGTCTGCCGTTGTCAGGGACATCTGGCCACCACCTTCGGTCATACCGAAACCCTGATATAGCACCGGGCCGAAGATCTCCATGGCCCGTCTCATTTGCTCCACCGGCATCGGTGAGCCGGTATAGACGATGGAACGCAGGCTGCTAAGGTCATACTTCGGCCTCGTCGGGTGGTCCATAAGGCGAATCAGCATGGTCGGGACCAGCATCAAGTTCGTAATCTTGTACCGGTCAATTGTCTGGAGCACTGCTTCGGGATCAAATCGCTGTAATATCCACTGAGTGGCCGTAAACATATAGCTTACAAAGCTGGCGTGCACCAGACCAGCATGGAAAAGAGGATAGAGACCCAGGATACGGTCGTCATGCCGCATCTGGCCAAGGCCGTTAATAAGGCGCATCATGGCGAGGGCATCGCGGTTCTTCTTCACAACTCCTTTGGGCAAGGCCGTCGTACCGCTGGTATAGATTATTGCCAGCATGTCCTCGGGGAAAACGTCAACCCCCGGCTCGTCCGGCGAAGAACCGGCGATAAACTCGTCAAAGGAGGGCATGTCAGGTCTCGTGCCGTCAAGACATATATAGTGCTTGACATCAGGAGTTCTCGGCTGTATAGCCTTAACTCCATCTGCATACTGCTGGCCAACGAAGATTATCCTGGCTCCGCAATCATTTATGACATAGGTCAGCTCGTCGGCCTTAAGCCTCCAGTTAATCGGGGCCGGTACGATACCGGCTTTGCATGTCATCGCAACCGCCAGGAACTCCGGCAAGTCAGGGCCGATCAGCGCAACCCTATCACCCTTCTTAGCACCGAGCTTGAAAAGCGCATTGGCAATCTGGTTGACCAGGATATTGAACTCTCCGAACGTGTATTGCTTTCCTGTCTGCGGGCTGATGACGGCCAGCTTGTTGACCCACACTCTGGCGCGCCATTCCATGACATCCCGCCAGGTATCCTCTTTCGTGCAGTCCCACTTGCCCATAACTTCCTCCTGTGGATAATCATCGGCTACACATAGTTCTGCCTGAGCAACGTCTTAGCCACAGCCCAGAGCGAACGCAGTCCCGTATATGTTTATCATCTGGCGACTAAGTAGTTTTCTGCCTAGAACCTTTGTCTCTCTTTTGCTTGACCTCACTCAGCCAGTTAAGGGCAACTTCGGCCGCCTTTTCCGGCATTTCGTAGAAGAAAAGAATACCCGCGCCTTCGATAGTCTTGCTAACGGCCCCGGGAATCATTCTTCCCGCCATCTCGGGATCCGGGAATGTCGGCTGGTTAGGATTGAACTCCTCCGCCGTCCCTAGAGTGACCAGCGCTGGTGCCTTGATTCTTGGGAAATCCCTGTCAAGATGATAGGCGAAATACTTATTGAATACATCGTTGCCCTGCTTGTAATAATGCTCCCAGTTAGCGATAGTGGCATAGAGAACTCCCAGGTCCGAAGCTGTCGGATTCTCACGGAGTTGCCATTTCCACATGCGGATGACATGCGAGCCATCACGTTTTATCTCGAGCGGTCCTATCGGTGGCTCTTTCAGCTGAGCCTCGTAGAATTTCTTGGCCTGCGTTTTGTCCGGAACGACACAGCCGTTAAGCCAGAGGCTGATGACACGCTTCGGGTAATGCGCCGCTGTCGCCGCGGCCAGCAAGGCGCCGGTATGATGGCCGATAAAGTGTGCCTTCTCAATCTTTAGCTTGTCCATAAACTCCGGTATACGGTCCACCCAGTCCTTGAACTGCCATTCCATCGGCGCTGGATCGGACCATCCGTATCCCATAGTATCCGGCGTGATGACCCTGTATCCGCCCGCGGCGATTAACGGAGCAACTTTGGCGAACTCGCCCGACGAGAAACTGGACTGATGAAGCATGATTACGGGCTCGCCCCGTCCCCAGGCCGCATAGTACATCCAGCCTCCGGTTACTTTGACGTAGCCTCTCTTGAAATACATCTGTTTATCCTCCTGCAGCAGTTGAAGTCATTACATTATGTCCTCTTCGGCGACTTCTTATTGTTACGCTTTACCATAAGGTAATCATGGCCGGGATAATCATCAGGATCCCAGGATACCGGCTGCTTCGAATACCTGGCTATTGTTTCTTTTAGCTCCCTGTTGACGAACTGTGGATGTCTTTTGTAGCTTTCATTGCCATCGCGAGGGTATCCCGGATTACTCAGACCCTTGGGGTCAAATTCTTTCTTAAAACGGTCCATCCACGAGGTAAAGTTGCCCCATGGCACAGCCTGGATTTCAAATGGAAAGCCCCTGCTGTAAGGACAATAGAATCCAGTTTGAATATGAACGGCAGGAGCCTGAGATACATACCATTCATACACACGTTCAGCGTCTTTCTTGTCATAGTTAAGGGACTCGGGGTCTATCTTGTTAACATCCATATAAACAAGGAATTCGAAGTATGATTGGTGGCCAAAATCGACGCTGTGATGCCAACCTGGATCTCCATGTTGAGGCATAAGCGGTGGTGTGTATTCGAGCAGCCGCTTACCGAGACGGCGCCCGGTTTCAGTACACGCCCGTAAGCCATCTATGCCAAATGAACTGGAGATATAGCCGCCGGTCATACGCCACATACTTGACGCATCGGCGTACATGAATGTAGACTGGTCGGTCTGTTTGGTGCGGCCCTGCTCTCCACCTAGCTCTTTCATAATATCGAACAATACATTCTCCTCATACTTCAATTGCTCCATCGACGTATAACCAATCAGCAGTACACGTAGAATGTTAGTGGAGTCGACATCGGCTTCGGTGACTCCCCCCCACTGTTCCCAGAACTCTTTTTTGTTTTTTGTTTTCGCAATGGTACGCCAGAACAGCGGCACCCGCTCTACCATGGCGCCGATTCTCGCGTTTCGTATCTCCTCAACCGCCTGGTCGAAAGCCTTCAAGCTCGGCATTCGGAAATTGTAGAATCTCATGCGCGGTGGCAAAACCGTATATGTAAGCGGGGTCCGCCCCTCGCGCTTGAGATCCTCAGGTTGAAATGGATACACCTTAACAGATAGCTTGGTAACGACTCCCATGGCGCCGCTCCAGCCGGCGTCACCGCGTATCAACCCCACCAGATTCGGACCCAGCCCGTCCTGCCAGTACCAGTCGTCAACCACCCCGGAACCGAGTCTGACGACATCTCCCTCAGGAGTCACCCACTCGGCGGCATTGATGCGGCGGTCACTATAACCGACACGATAGGTCAACGGGCCGGTCCCGGCAACCAGATGATTCGCCAGTACCGAAGCCTGTGCGCCACCGGCTGACAAAGTATAAAGGTCGCGTTTCATGCATTCCGCCAGAAGTTGGGCGTACAGAACACCCGGCCCAACAACGGCGTACATATTCTTCTCGTCGATGTAGAAATAGTTCATACGTTTCAGGTCAATCACAACGAAGTCATCGCGAAAATGCGGTGTAGTCAGTGTTATGCCCATCGTGGCAACCGGTATATAGGGAAGTTCGTAGCGGTTGCACGTACGTATGATTTTAACTACCTGCTCGGTTGTCTCAGGCAAAATGACGCATGCCGGGCGTGTGCAGTAACCAAGGTACTCATCAATTTCACGTCCGTAACCGCGCGCTTTATAAGCCTGGCAATGAACTGGGTCGGTTGATACGAATTCTTCACCTACGATACTCTTAAAAGCTTCGTAAGCGGCATCAGGGATTATCTCCCCCGTACACTTTTTGGACATATCTTTTCCCCCTGCTACTTGTTGATGGCCCGGGCCATAATCTCGACAATATCTAACACTTGAAGTCTATGTTTCTTGAGAGCACCGCTGTGACGGAGGTTCTCAATCACAAGCGGTGAGGCCGATACCAGAACCTCAGCCCCGGTTGTAGCGGCCTCGCGTAGCCTTTCATTAGCACTCCATTCTGCAAGATCGGGAAACGCCTCTTTAACACCCCCTCCGGCGCAACAACAGTAAGCGTTCTCGTGGTGACGCGGCATTTCAACCAGAGTTACGCCTGGAATCGCTTTTAATACGTTACGTGGCTGATCGTAGACTCCATTAGTGCCTTTCCTTATCTCGCGGGGAGGCTCGAGAACACCCCATGCACCACGCACGCCCTCCCATTTTAACCATGGCTCACTCATGCGAGAAAGACTGCAAGAGTCGTGATAAGTGACTTTGAGGTCGAGGCGATTGCTCGGTCTTAGCCGACCTTCTTTAAGCCAGATATCCATGGCCTCTGCGATGTGCAACGGCTGAAACGGAAGGTCTGACGTAGAGATGTCAAGTAACTTGGCATAATCCACCTTCATCGTCTTGTAACATTCGGCACAACCAAAAATCACAGTCTTGGCGCCGGTCGCCTTAATTGCGGCCAGATTCTGCTCTGCCAGCTTCCTGGCTTTATCCATCTGGCCGGTCACATACAGGAAATTACCGCAACAGCGTTCGTCGTCCAGCATCGTGAAATTAATGCCGGCGACCCGGAGTATTTTCAATATTGCTCTGGCCAGATTCGTCTGCTCGAGCCCTGAACGGCAACCCACGAACCAGAGCATTTCGCCTCTCACCGCTGGCCTGAAACCCTTGGGCAGCCATTCCTTACGACTGGCCTGTGGTAGACCATAGTAGTTCCCTGTCTGCTCAATTCTCCTGGTATATTCGACATGGGCCGGCATCGGTCCGTTGCCAACATCCACCAGCTTCTTTCTAAGCGCCTCAAGCGTCATCTGTACCTCAATTTCGAGGTTACGCTTGCATCCGACATCACAGCCGCCGCAGAGCTGGCAGTCATACGTCACGTCGCGCAGGGTTGGCGAATTCCAGTCGAGACGACCACCGAGCAAATCACGTACGATCTTCATCTTCCCTGCCGCACCATAGGCGTCCAGCTTATGGTACTCCCATGTAGGGCATCGCCACGCAAAATCCCAGCCCGTCACATATATCCAGTCTACATACTTACACGCTGCCTGACCGTTACAGTCCGCGGCGTCATGAGCGTAGTTTGAGATGTTGAGATCAAGCCGCAAATGCTCTTCCACTGTCTTTGTCATTATGTTTCTCCTATGATCTAGTTCAACTTTAATCTAGGCCTAGAAGCACAGATTACCCGGATTCAATACGTAATTTGGATCAATAAGCTTCTTTACTCGCTTCAGAATCGCGGCATAGTCGCCATTGCGCCGGTATACCATCCCTGCAATAGGACCATAGGGACGGTTAAAGTAAGCTCCGAGGTCAAGAAGCCGCCCGACTACTTTTCCATAGATATCTACCATACGTTCTCGCTCGCCAGGATCATCAGGAGCATAGTAGAAGGTGAATTCGAGATGACAGGCGCGGCCATTCTCAAGCGGCTGAAGGTAGACCCCAAGGTCCTCTGCTGGATAACCACAACGCCCGGCCGTATCTAGAACCGGACCACAGAAGGATGGGGCCTTTTCCATAGTACAAAGAAATGTTATGGGCAGACATCCGCCTTTGTAGGCGTGCCGCCAGTACTTGCGTTCCTTTGGCCACGGTTTACGAAGCATAACCGGCAATCGTTTCTCGATTGCCGGGGCCCCCGGTAGCGTATCCAGAACTTTCATACCCGGCGAAAAAGCGTCGCGAATATCGAAAATGGCGCGTTCTTCATATGCGATCTTTTCTTCAGGACGCCGCTTCAGCGCCGACAGTACCATCACAATAGTCCAGGGGGCTTGAGCTCTCTTCATTTCTTTGAACTGGGTCGGCCACTCCTCGGTCAAAATAGCCGCGAGATTGACGCGGTTGACCAGAAAGCACTCCGTACCGATACGGCGGCGTAACATCTTGTAAAGCGGCTCTATGGCGTTTTCCAGTTTGTCAAATGGCATGAATAAGCACCTGGTGAGTGTCGGAATATCCTCAATCTTGACAATCGCCCATGTTACCACTCCAAGTGTCCCCTGACTGCCCTGTAGCAGCTTGTGAAAGCTGATGGCACCAGGACCATTAGGATTGACTCCATCAGCAAAACAGTCAGGCTGGCCAAAACGGACGTGCGAAGCTGATCCGGTGACCATCCGCTCACCATTGCCCCAAACAACTTCCATGGATAGTAGGGGCTCGGCATATTCCGTCACATGGACCGTCGGTGGTTCTCGTTCCAACCAGTCCGTGACCACCGACCGCTCGGCGTGAGGTAAGAGCGGCATCAAGCTCCGGTAGCCCCGTTCCTCCAGTGCTGCCTGAAACCGTTCCCAGGTAACGCCGGCTTCAATTCGTGCCGCCTTGTTGACTTCATCCAGATGAATTACCTTATTCATGCGGCTGAGGTCAAGAACCACACCACCCATCTTCGGAACAGCGTTGCCGTTAAAATGAATCCCGGAACTCGAAGGCACGACGGGGAATCCTGCTTTATTTGCCAGCTGCACGACTTTCTGTACATCTTCCGTCTTCCGAGCCTTGACAATACAGTCAAACCTGCCCGGCTCGG
This sequence comes from Dehalococcoidia bacterium, assembly GCA_034431935.1. Classification (GTDB taxonomy): domain Bacteria; phylum Chloroflexota; class Dehalococcoidia; order GIF9; family JBFMDU01; genus JBFMDU01. Next base: position 23,427 of record DAOUCU010000028.1, read on the forward strand.
CAAGACTGTTGTCCGATGCTCTTTTTTTGAGGACATTCGGCTTGTCCACTATGGCCGATGCCCCGAGTATCTTTACCAGCTCGTCTTTGAGTATCACAAACGGCCTCCTTGTCAACATGAAATAATTATGTCAACAGCTTACGTCACTACCGGGGTGACGTATTAGTTCAGCCAGATCTATGGATTCCAGCATGGGATGAGGCGGTACAACACGCCTTGGAGTGTTTTTACCCAGTGGCCGGGTTGCATCAATGACCGCTCGAGGCATTGCCGAAAGACCTGGACCATCCTTTTCAGCCGGGTAATTGAAAATGTTGTTCTCACCGCGAACCGTTGTCGCTACCGCCCAGAGTACCTCGCGGTCATCATGAACATTCACATCGTCATCCACGACGATAGCCATCGTCACCCACCTGTCAGCTCTGAGTACAGCCTCTCCTGCCCGTCTCCCGTCTAATTCCGATTCTTTCTTAAGCGACACGTACATGATGGTCTTGCCGGGATGACAATCGGGACCGTAGTTAACCGCAACAACTGATGGGATGACCGACCTGACCCTGTCCAGGTCCTCTATCTGCCTGGCCAGAATGCTGACCATAAAGTGCTCCTGGTGAGCCGGATACAGATCATGGTATATGGCATCATGACGCATGGTGATGGCAGTGACCCTAATAATGAAGCATGACCTCGCTTCGCCATAGAAGCCCATGGCCTCAGCGACCGGCCCATCAATAGACTGCTCGGTCGGATCAATCGTTCCCTCGATAGCAATCTCAGCATGCGCCGGCACAGGTAGATCAACAGTCAAGGCGGGCACCATTTGAATCGGCTCACCAAGCAAGCCGCCAGCAATTTCGAACTCGTTTACACCAATCGGTGCCAAATGACCAGCTGCCATACCTACCAGAGGATGATGCCCGATTACCGTAACTACTTCCATTGGTCTGCCAAGCTCAGCGTAACGCTTGGCAATTACAGTACCATTACTGCCGGGATTGATACGGCATCCCAGGCGGTCATTCCCCTTAAGCTCTTCACGATAGATCCCCACGTTGGGCTTGCCGCTCTCCGGCTCACGGCAAATCGTCATCCCCGATGAGATATACCTGGCTGAGTCACCAATTGCGTGCTTGGTAATTGGCAATGTCGTCAGGTCTACCTGGTCGCCTCTCAGTATTATTTCTTGGACCGGCGCTGTCTTCCCGCGGAAGACTTCGGTGGCAATGGTCTGGCCCATACGCTTACGGTAAGTTTCGACGATTGCCTGCTGCCCGCCGTTATCAATTTCGTCTCGTGCCATTCCCAACGCCAGTCCAAGCAGCGGATAGCTTCCAAATACATTAGTGGCCAGCGGTAATTTCGACCCCCTAATCTGCGGGCAAAAAACCACCGGGAAGCGGCCTTCCATTGCCAGCTTGTGCTGAAGCGCCGACACCTCTAAAACCGGGTCGAGCTCCCGGGTTGTCTCTATATAGTATCCCGCACCCGCTAACCTGGCGGTGTGTAGAAACTCTCTAAAGTCTTTGGTCATGTAACTACTATGCCTTAGCCACTTCCCTTGCCGATATCCGCCTTAGAAAGCCGACTATCACTACCACTGCTGCCAGCAGAAGTCCGATAACTACGGTTAACCACTCACCCCAACCTATACCGAGTCCTGCCATTACAAGAAACGGTCGTGACCACACTGGAAGATTACCAATGCCGTAGAAGTATCCCTCCAGCCCCAGGGCGATCAATGTCGTGCCCGAGTAGGCTGCCAATGTAAACCACAAGATCTCGAGTGGCTCTCCCTGCAGAATAAGCGCTGGATGAGCGATAAAGAATACGGGCACGAAGAAAATGACCGCTCCCAGACGCATTGCGGTGAAACTGGTCTTCATAATGCTGGCGCCGGCCATGGCGGCACCAACCCATGCGGCAATAGCAACCGGAGGCGTGATCGCCGCCAGCATGGCATAGTAAAGGATAAAAAGGTGCACTGCTAAAGTATTTAAGTTTCCCGCCTGTATCGCGGCAGGAGCCATGGAAACAGCCAGAAAAATGTAGGCGATTATATCCATGCCGAGACAACCAAGGATGTAACACGCCAGGACACCGAGAGCCAGGATTAGAAGAATGTTTCCGCCCGCAAGGGCTACGATTCCCGAAGTGAATTGATTGGATAAACCAGTAAACACGAACCCGGCCAGTATAAAGCAGAAAGGAAGAATCAGAGCCGTGGTCTGACTGACCATCGTGCCTATAGTGGTGAAAGCCGCAACAAACTTTTTCGGAGTCAGTGCAGTCTTCTTATTGGCATAGGAAAAGATGATCAGTACAACGGATGCATAGTACGGTGTTAAGTATTCCCACCTCATATAAAGAAGACCGAAAACCAGAAACGCAATTGCAAACAGGAACTGCCATCCGTCTTTTAGCGCCTGGACAGCAGATGGTATTTCTTCTCG
>DAOUCU010000029.1:0-5888 GCA_034431935.1 Dehalococcoidia bacterium
AGAGACAGGGTATGACGGTCAGCAGTATAGCGGAGAGCCCGGCTTTCCGGACGAGCTGGTCCAGGTAAGCTTGTGGCTTTGAACCGGGTAAAAGCAGGTAGATTGCGGTGCCGAGCATGGTCAGGTCGAGGAGGAGCGACTGCCAGTGGGTCATCGGGACCGCCTCGCCAAGGCAGCCGCAGGTACCCTGAGCACGGGCGGCGATAGCGCAAGAGTTAGCGATGATGAAGACAAGACTGAACAGGACGGCGATGTAGAGGCTGAAGCGTCGGAGGATGCCGCTGACAAGCAGGATGCCAAGGGCGACTTCTGCCGGGGGCACGGAAACGGCGAGGAAGGCGGCCAGCCACGCCGGCGGACCCGGATAAATACCGGGCGCGTTCACAAAGCCCTGGCCGGAGGTGAGCTTGGCGATACCGGCGGCCAGGAAGACCATTCCGAGGAGGACGCTTAATACGATGCTCGCCACTGCCCCGGCACGGGTCTTAGCGGGCTCTCTCATGCTGGTCTCACCATAAGATAAGAAAGTATAGCACGGGAGCCGTGGTGGCTGTGCGGTAAACGCTTCCTCCGTTGGGGAGGGGCTTGAGGGTGGGGAACCTCTACCCCAGCGTCCGCCTCAGCCGCGTGGCGGCCAGGGCCAGCGTGGCGATGCCCATGACTGCCAGAATGAGCGTGTCCAGCCAGAGGTATTCGAAGCCGATGCCCTTAACGACGATGCCTCTAACGATGTGGAGATAATAGGTAAGAGGGATGACCGACGATATCCACTGGATAATGCGCGGCATGGACTCAATGGGAAAGATAAAGCCGGAAAGGAGGATGGTCGGGAGCATGGTGGCAAAGCTCAACTGCTGGGCCTGGAACTGGGTGCGGGAGACAGTTGAGACCAGCAGGCCGAGGCCGAGCGAAAACATCAGAAAGACCGATGTCAATGCCACAAGTAATACCAGGCTTCCCTGTATCTTCATGCCGAAGACAAGTACCGCTGTGGTCAGGATCAGGGTCATCTGGGCGTAGGCAATGATGATGTAAGGGACCAATTTACCGACAATCAGCTCACCCCGGCGCAGAGGCGTCACATTCAATTGTTCGATGGTTCCTGTTTCGCGTTCGCGGACTACGGCGAAGGCGGTGAGCATGGCGGTAATGATGCCGGCGATGACACCGACCAGCCCCGGGATATTGAAGACGAGGCTCTCCATGGCCGGGTTGTACCACACCCGTGGTTCAATGGCTATGGGGAGTTCCAGCCCGCGGCCGCCAGTCTGCTGAGCGACAAGGCTGACCGACTTGGCCTGGGCGATGAGGCTGGAGTAGGAGAGGGCCTGGATGGATACGGTGGGGTCCGAGCCGTCGATGAAGAACTGCACTTCGGCAGTCTCGCCGCGCTGGATTTTCCGGGCGTAGTCGTTGGGGATAATAAGCGCCACTTTGGCCGAGCCGGACTCGATTAAGCGATTGACCTCATCGTAGTTTGAAGCGTAGTGTTTGAGGTAAAAGAAATCGGTCCTGGTGAAGCTCTGGACGAGGTCGCGGCTTTCCGGCGTTTTTGATGTGTCCCACAGCACCATTGGGATGTTTTTGACATCGGTGCTGAGCGCGTAGCCGAAGATGAACAACTGCATCACCGGCACGAAGAGAAGGATGATGAGGGTGCGCCGGTCGCGTGCCAGCTGGATGAATTCTTTAAGAGTGACGCTTCCTATCCTTCTTAACATAGCCTGCTCTCCCATCCCCTTTCACAGCAGGGGATTTTCAATATGGCCGCGCTATTTCGGCGTTACCTTTCCCTTGATTGGACGGGTTTGGGTGAGGGTGACGCCTGATTTCTTGCTGTTCGATGAGCGAAATGAATACGTCCTCCATGGTAAAGGGAATCGCGTTTACCGCCTGGACCGGCACGCCGGCCGAGGCGAGTGCGCTGCGGACAGTGTCGGGTGCCGCGCTGGAATCGACAACAAGGTGAACGTTGCTGCCGAACAGGCTCACCTGGCGGCAGGCCGGACTGGCCGAGAGCACCTCCGAGGCCCGGATGAAGTCTGGCGTTACTACCTCGAGAAGTTGTCCCGTGATTAACTCGCTTTTGAGCTTTGAAGGGCTGCCGAGGGCGATGAGCCTGCCCTCGTACATCAGGCCCAGGTTGTGGCAGTGCTCGGCTTCGTCCATGTAATGGGTGGTGATGAAAATGGCGGTACCGCGTTCCGCCAGTTCCTGGATAAGCTCCCAGAAGAAGCGCCGGGACAGCGGGTCGACGCCGGCGGTGGGCTCGTCGAGGAAGACAACCTCGGGGTCATGAATGATGGCGCAGCCTAGGGCCAGCCTCTGCCGCCAGCCGCCGGAGAGGCCCCGCGGCAGCCAGCGCTCTTTGCCTTTAAGACCGGCCATGGCGATCACCCACTCACGGCGTTCTCTGAGCCGGGAGCCGGACAGCCCGTAAAGACCGCCGTAGAAGTTGATGTTCTCCTCTACCGTCAGGTCATTGAAGAGAGAGAACTTCTGGGACATATAGCCGATGCGTGACCGTACCTGTTGGGCTGAGAAAGCCATGTCCTTACCCAGCACCCGGCCGGTGCCGGCGGTCGGCATCAGCAGGCCGCAGAGCATACGGATGGTGGTTGTTTTTCCCGAGCCGTTGGGCCCCAGGAAACCGAAGACCTCGCCGCGTCTGACCTCGAAGCTGACGCGGTCGACCGCGGTGAAATCGCCAAACTTGCGGGTGAGTCCGGATACAGTAATCGCGGCCTCACCATCCCGTCCCCCGGGCGCGAGGGTCGGCACGGTAGCATGGGCTTTGATATCGGGCCGGGAGTCATCGGTCTTGAGATAGGTGACAAAGACATCCTCGAGACCGGGGGATGCCTTGCGGGCGTAGACCAGCCTGACCCCTGCCTGCCCCAGGCATTCGGCAACCCGGCTCAGGTCGGCATCGGGGTCGTCAACGGCCAGATGAAGGCTCTCTCCGAAGATGGTGATGCTGCCGGCCGGCAGGATACCCTCGAGCGTCCTGACAGCTTTCTGGAGGGGCTCGGCGCGGATTTCCAGCAGGTCGCGCTTGAGGCTGGCCTTCAGGTTCTGCGGCGTGTCGCAGGCGACGATTGCGCCCTGATGAATGAAGGCGACGCGGCTGAACCGTTCGGCCTCGTCCATGTAAGGGGTGGAGACGAAGATGGTGATGCCCCGGTTCAGGAATCCGGAGAGAATTCGCCAGAAATCGCGCCGCGATACCGGATCGACGCCGGTGGTCGGCTCATCGAGAAAGAGGACATCCGGCTGGTGGATGAGGGAACAACATAGAGCCAGCTTCTTCTGCATACCGCCGGAAAGGTGTTGGGCCTGCCGGTCCTGGAATTCGGCAAGGCGGCTGAACATAAGAAGTTCCTGCTTCCGTCTGGCGGCGATAGCGGCAGGGACGCGGCGAAGGCGGGCAAAGAAGTCCAGATTCTCGGCTACCGTTAGCGTGCTGTACAGGGTGAAACGTTCAGACATGTAGCCGATGCGTCTCTTGATGTCTCCGGCCTGCCTGACCGTATCCAGGCCGAGGATACGGGCCTGGCCGGCCGAAGGCGCCGTCAGGGTGCAGAGCATCTGGACGGTAGAGGTCTTGCCCGCTCCGTCGGGGCCGACCAGGCCGAAAAGCTCACCCCGGTTCACGGACAGGTTCAGACCGCGGACAGCGGTCAGCGGCCCGTAGCGCTTCTGGAGGTTGGTGGCTTCAATGACGGGGGTTTGCAAGCGGCTACTCCGTCAGTATCACGGCGTCCGCGGGCATGCCCGCTTTGAGCTTCTGGTCGGGGTTGGCAAGCTTGATCTTGACAGCATAGACTGTCTTGGTGCGCTCCTCCTTTATCTGGATGTTCTTGGGTGTGAACTGGGCTTGCGGCGAAATGTAGATGACCTTGCCGCTAAAAGTCTGATCGGGGTACGAGTCAACGGAAACACTGGCCGTCTGGCCGAGCTTGACCATGCCGAGCTGAAGCTCCGGAACGTAGACGGTCAGCGTGACCTCATCGAGCTGGGAGATGACCAGAACCGGGGCGCCGGCCGGAGCGACCTCGCCGACCTCGATATTGCGGCTCACGATGATTCCGGAGACGGGGGCATCGGTAACGGTTTTGGCAAGCTGTACCCTGACCGTGTCAGCCGCGGCCCGGGCCTGGTCAATCTGGGCCCTGGCCACCGCCAGACTGGCCTCGGCAGTGTCAAGCGCCGATTTGGCCTGGTTGACCTCGGCGTTTATCTGCTGGGGATTGTTTCTCATCTCCAGAAGGTTGTCCAGGTTCTTCTTTGCCACGTCCCGCCGGATTTCGGCAAGACGGCGGTCCCAGCTCCACTGCCGGAGGTCGTAGAACCTGAGATTGTTCTCGGCAATCTCAAGTTCCCCCTGGGCGGCAATGATTTTAGCCTCAAGCTCCTGCGGGTTCTTCTGGATATCCAGGGCATTATCGAGCACCCTTCTGGCTCCGTCCCGGGCGGCGGTTGCCTGCTGGAGATTGGCCTGGGCCACAGCCACCGCGGCCTCGGCCTGCTTGAGATGGGCTTTTAAGAGCGAATCGTCCACTTTGACCAGCGCCGTACCGGCCTGCACGCGGTCACCCTCGTCAGCCCCGATAAAGATTACCCGGCCGCCAATCTCCGGCGATACCGAGACGTTCCTGGCCTCGATGAAGCCGGAGGCGGCGATACCGCCGGCGGCGACCGGCGGGGCTGATGGATTTAAATACCACCATGTGCCGGCCACGGCGCCGGCCAGCACCAGAACGACGATAACTGCGATTCTTGCCCTCTTCATATTGCCCCCTTGAGGTATGTTTTCGAGGAAGCCGCGATAGGCGTTGCTGGGACACGTGGCCTGAGTCCCTCCAGAAATATGTCAACTAATTGTTTTGCGTAAAGGTCAGGTTCGGGAAAGCCCGCGCCCAGAAGCGGAAATATTTCGCGGCCCATAATATATATCAGCAACATGCCCATGAAAGAGCGTGCGCTGCTGCTAATGTCACCGGGCCGGAGCCGGCCGAGCGTGGTCTGGCGCCGAAGATAATTGGTGAAGAACTCCAGCACTCCGCCGATGATTTGCGCGAAGCTCTCAGCGATCTCGGGGTGGTGTGGTGCTTCGGCAAGGACGATGCGGAAAAGCCGTCCGGCTATCGGGTTATTGAAGGTTGCAAAACATGTCTTGACGAACACCGGTAGGACTTCCTCGGGCGGCCGGTCCAGCAATTCCCACAGGTTTTGCAGTCCTCCGACCAGCGGGGAGACTCTCCCGGCGACGGCTCTGAGCAGGTCATCTTTTTGTTTGAAGTACCAGTATACGGTGCCCTTGGTGATGCCGGCGGCTTCGGCGATGTCCTCGAGTGAGGTGGCATGAAAGCCGCGCTCGGCGAAAGTGCGGAGCGCCGCCTCAACAATTGCGGCGCGCCTGTCTCTGGCATCGAGAACTTCGATGCCATCTGCCCGCAGGGTCTGCCGGAGCGACTCCTTGCTGTCGAAATAGGCATAGAAAGTCGCTTTGCTGATACCGGCTTCTCTGGCGATGTCACTGACGTTAATGTCGTCGTAGCCGGCGTTTCCAAGCAGTCTTTTAGCGGCGGCGATGATAGCCCGTCGTTTTATTTTAGTGCGGCGGCCCCGTGTCATAAGGCGCAATTCATTATACTATACTAAGTCATCCGGATAACCGAGTTCAGTATATAAATGGTAGTGGTTGATGGTCAAGAGGACTTGTTGATTGGAGTCGATAGCCGGCGGATGATACGGCATGCTCCAGCGCAACATGGTATTATTGGGGTGTGATTTCCTGGAAAAGCCCTATTTGTGAGGCATCCGGCTGGAGGGCGGGGACGGCACCGGACTATTGTTCAGGATAAGTGTCTGAGAAAGCATTGGGG
>DAOUCU010000030.1:0-24818 GCA_034431935.1 Dehalococcoidia bacterium
ACCTCTGCCTCAGACCCATCAGGAAGAAAGGTGACCTTGAAGTTGTCCATAACTGCGCCCTCCAGCTTGAATGAAAACATAATATCAGCCATGCGCTCACCCGGCAAACGACCTAAGTCACCGAACGCTAAAGAGGCCACCGCTTGCCTGTGCACTTCGCTACCTCCCCTTACCGTGGCAATTGACCCGGTACTGGAGGGCATAGCCCTCCGTAATCGTATCAACTCAACCCGTTTCCTCCAGGGAAACAGGTTACCTCTGGTGTATAATTCCTTGATGAGGATGGGAAATAGCCATATCGTCACCATCATCATTGACCGGCCCCGGGCAAAGAACATCATAGACGTCGACGCGGCCCGGAGCTTCCATGACGCCTGCATCGAAATCGAACAGGACCGCAGTCTGCGCTGTGCCGTCATAACCGGCGCTGGCCGCCGTTACTTCTGCGGCGGGGCCGAGGCCTCGCTGGGCGCCATAAATGCGGATTGGTCAAAGCCCGCTCTGAACGTCGCCAGCCTCAGCATCCCGGTCATCGCCGCCATCAACGGCCATGCATTTAACGCCGGTCTTGAGCTGGCTCTCGCCTGTGATATCCGTATCGCTTCCGAAGAAGCACTATTCGGCTTCCCCGGCATCGAACACGGCATACTCCCATCCGATGGCGGTACCCAGCGCCTTCCCCGCCTTATCGGCAGAGGGCGGGCGCTGGGATTACTGCTGACCGGCGATACCGTCAATGCGAAACAAGCCTTAGAAATGGGCCTTGTTGACGAGGTGGTGCCGTCATCACAGGTACTGGCACGCGCCGCCGGGCTTGCCGGGGAAATCGCTTCAAAGGCTCCCATCGCCGTCAGATATGCCAGAGAAGCCATCAACTCCGGGCTTGACCTGCCGCTCGATCAGGGACTGAGGCTTGAAGGCGACCTCTATCTCCTTCTGCAAACAACACGTGACCGCGCCGAAGGAGTCATGTCATTCCGCCAGAAGCGGGCACCGCACTTCACGGGGGAGTAGCCAGTGTCCGGGTGTACCCACCTCGAAACAATCCTCTTCGAGAAGCGTCGGGGCATCGCCTGCATCACCCTGAACCGTCCCCACGTCCTCAACGCCTACAGTGTGCAGATGCGGGATGACCTGTATGTCGCCTTAACGGCCATAAGAGATGATGATGATGAAATTCGTTCAGTTATTCTTAGAGGTGCCGGCCGGGCCTTCTGCGCCGGTGCTGACCTCACCGAGTTCCTGACGGCGCCTTCACCGATTGCCGCGCGCGATATACGCCGCGAGCGCGACATCTACCGACTCATCCTCAGCCTGCCACAGCCGACCATCGCCGCTCTTCATGGCTACGTCATCGGCTCGGGAATCGAACTTGCCCTCGCCTGTGATATCCGTGTTGCTTCCGATGATGCAGTATTCACCTTACCCGAAACCGGCTTCGGCTTTATACCCGGCGCCGGAGCCACCCAGCTTCTGCCACGCACTGTTGGCCGGGCGCCAGCCATCAAGATGATTCTCACCGGCACCAGGCTGAAGGCTGGCGAGGCCCTGCGCATCGGGCTGGTCAACCGTGTCGTGCCGCACCGCGAACTCTCAAGGTACGTCAATCGACTGGCCGGAAAGCTATTGTCCATGCCCGCCTCCGTGCCACAGTTTATCAAACAGGCGGTCAACCGGGGCCTTGATATGCCGCTTTCACATGGTCTCCGCCTTGAAAGTCGTCTCGGTACGGCGCTCGGAGGAGACGGCATAACGCGGATAGCTGTCTAACCGTACTTTAACCCAATCCCGTCAATCGTTGACACTCGCATGACGCAGTGTTACCATATCTTTTCAATCAAGCATCGATCTGCCGCAGTCTAACAAGGACGGACGTGGAGTGAACAAGGTCTATAGCAGTCCTGATGAAGCCGTTGCCGACATTCCGTCGGGGGCGGTTGTGGCACTGGGCGGGTTCTTCACCTGCGGCACCCCAACCCACCTGACAAAAGCTCTGGCCAGGCTTGGTGTTCGGGATTTGACTATTATCATACAGTCATTCGGGGTCGGCGCCCTCGAGGTCAACGAACTGGTCGAAAACGGCCAGGTCAAGAAAGTAATCGGCAACTATCCTTTCTACCGCTCGGCGGAAAAGGGCTCACAGCACCGCTTCGAACAGCTCGTCAGGGCTGGCAAGATTGCCGTAGAGGTCTACCCTATGGGCACCTTCGTTGAAAAAATGCGGGCTGGCGGTGCCGGCATCGCCGCTTTCTACACTCCGACCGGCGCCGGTACGCTGGTAGCCCAAGGCAAAGAGACCCGCATCTTCAATGGCCGGGAGTATGTCCTCGAAACTGCTCTTAAGCCGGACTTCGCTCTGGTGCATGCCTGGAAAGGCGACGCCGAAGGCAACCTGACGTACCGCAAGACAGCGCGTAACTACAACGTTGTCATGGCCATGTCCGCGGCAGTAACTATTGCCGAAGTCGAACAGCTTGTTGAGCCCGGCCAGCTCGACCCGGATTGCGTCCATACTCCGGGCATCTACGTCCGGCGGGTCGTCAGGGTTGACCGACTGAAGATCATACCATCGGCCGATTGATTGAAAGAAAGGAAACAAACTTGCGAACTGTCGCCTTTGAAGGTCTGAGCCGAGAAATGATTGCCCTGCGTGCCTCGAAAGAAATCCGGGACGGCACTTACGTCAACCTCGGCATCGGCATCCCTACCCTTGTCTCCAACTGGATCGAGGGACGCGATGTCATCCTTCAGGCGGAAATCGGCATGCTCAAGACCGGCCCGCTCGCCACCGGCAACCGGATTGACCAGGACCTGATAAATGCCAGTTGCGAGCCGGTGACCGAACTCCCCGGCGCATGCTATTTCGATATCGTCGAATCAATGGCCATGATCCGCGGCGGCCATGTTGACCTGGCTATCCTTGGCGCCCTTCAGGTATCGGAACGGGGCGATTTTGCCAGCTGGCTGAACCCCACTCGGGGCTTTCCCCACGGGGTAGGCAACATCGGCGGCTCGATGGACCTGGCTGTCGGCGCCAAGCGAGTCATCATTACCATGGAGCACACCGCTGGCGATAGACCGAAAATCGTCAAAGAGTGCACCTACCCGCTGACCGCAAGAGGCGTCGTCAACCTCATAGTGACCAACCTTGCTGTTATCGAGGTCACTCCTGATGGCCTGGTTCTTAAGGAAGGTTACCCCGGCCTGACGCCGGATGATATTCAATCGCTCACCGAGGCACGGCTCACTGTGGCCCCGGACTTCAAGGAAATCGAACTCTAGGCCGCATAGACAAGAACAGGCAGAGAAATAATGCTGGGAGAAAATCATGATTACTTCCGACTTCCTTGAAATCGCCAGTTCCATCTGTCCCGAGCGCACCTTCATATCCTTTGAAAAGGAGCACTACTCCTTTCAGGCCGTCGCTGAACGGGTAAACCGTCTGGCCAATGCTCTGAGCCGTCTCGGCATCAGCAAAGGCGACCGCATCGCCGTATTCGACGTTAACTGCAACGAGTATGTCGAGGCCTACTACGCCTCGGCCAGACTGGGTGCCATCTTCGTCCCCCTCAACTACCGCGCCAAGGAAGAAGAATTGGCCTATCTCCTCGATAACAGTCAGCCGGTCTGCCTCCTCGCCGGCAGCCGTTACCTCGACCTGGTAGACAGCGTCCGGCCCCAAGCCGCGTCGGTCAAGCACTTTATCTCCATCGATGTCAAACATCCGAAGATGGCCTTTTACGATGAGCTTCTGGCGTCATCATCGCCGGAAGCGCCGGCCGTGGACGTTGCCGAGGACGACATGACGGTACTTATGTATACCGCCGGCACCACCGGACGACCCAAGGGCGTTTCCCTGCGCCATAGCAACTTCACCGCCTACGTCTTACAGGAGGTCGAGCCAGCCAATCCCGATGTTGAAGAGCGAAATCTACTTTGCCTTCCCCTGTACCACATCGCCGGCTTTCAGAGCATGCTCACCGCAACCTACGGCGGGCGCACCATGATTATGATGCGGCAGTTCGAGGTCAAGGACTGGCTTGAAGCCGTTCAGAACCAGAAGGCCAACCGTTCCCTCCTCGTACCCACCATGCTCAAGCAGATTATTGACGACCCGGACTTCCCGAAATACGACCTGAGCAGTCTCAAGGTCGTTACCTACGGCGCTGCCGCCATGCCCTTCCCGGTTATTGAGAAGGCGATACGGTTAATGCCCGATGTGCGCTTTGTCAACGCCTTCGGCCAGACGGAGACAGCGGCGACCCTTACCGTCCTTGGCCCGGAGGACCACCAGATACCCGCCTCGGGACCGGAGCGGGAGAAGAAGCTGGAACGCCTCAAGCATTCCATCGGAAGGCCGATCCCGGGTGTTGAGATGAAAATAATTGACGCTGATGGTAAGTTAGCGGCACCGGGGCAGCTTGGCGAAATCGTGGTAAGGGGGCCGATGATTATGAGCGGCTACTGGGGGGATGCCGAAAAGACCGCCAGAGTCCTCGACAAAGACGGCTACCTCCACACCGGTGACATGGGCTGGATGGACAGCGAAGGCTACGTTTTCCTGGCCGGGCGTGGCGATGACATGATTAAGCGCGGCGGCGAGCAGATTTCGCCCGAGGAGGTCGAAAACGTTCTCTACACTCACCCCAAGGTCAAGGAGGTGGCAGTCATCGGCGTCCCTGACCTTGAATGGGGACAGCAGCCGCGCGCCGTGGTCGTCTGCAAAGAAGGGCAGACCTGCACCGCCGAGGAACTGATGGAGTTCTGCCGTCAGAAGCTGGCCAGCTTCAAACGCCCCCGCTCAGTAGTCTTCGTTGATTCCCTTCCCCGGAGCGCCATGGGCAAGATACTGCGCAAAGCCTGCCGCGAAAAGTGGGGCAAACCGGACTAACCGCTTTCATAGACAACCCGGCCGTCAATCAGGGTCATCTCAACTCTTATGTCCTTGATGCGCCCTTCCGGGCATGACAGCGGGTCATCGCTCAAGACTACCATGTCGGCACGCCTGCCGGGTGCCAGGATCCCGAGACTGCCGTCGCTGAAGGTAGCAAAAGCGGCATACCGCGTATACATCGCCAGCGCCTGCTCCGGTTCTACTGCCTGCCCGATGCCAACTGTCTGACCGTTCTCTGCTGTCCTGGTTACCGCCGCGCAGATTCCAATCAACGGACTGATTGCCCCGGTCGGCGAATCGGAGCTAGCGGCAACAACCACGCCGTCTCTCAATAGCTCCCCGAAAGGGTACAGATAGGAAATGTCCCGGCTGGCAACCGTTTGCAGGTAGCGCTCACCATTCTGATAGACAAAAGCCGGCTGGCTAACCACCACGAGTCCCAGATCTTTGAGACTCTGCCGCACCTCCGGCGGACACAACGAGCAGTGTTCGATACGATGCCGATGGTCGCGCCCGGGCATTTTCGCCAGAACCTTAGCCAGCGCACCGACCGCCGCCTCAAGCGGTCGGCCCTCTACCGCATGCTGCGCTGTCTGAAACCCGGCCGCATGGGCCGACATCAACATCTCCTCCAGATCAACTGGGGCAGGAAGGACGTCCCCGCTCGACTCATCAACCACTATCTTAACGCCGCCAATCCGGACCATACCCATGGCTCCAACTGCGGCGCCGCACTCGCAGAAATCCCCCATCGCCTTTGGACTCACCATCATGGAAACGCGGCTCCTAAGGTATCCACACCGGCAGAACCCGTCCAGAACACGCCACTCCTCATAACCATTCGTCGCCGTGGCATCCACGACCGAAGTGATGCCGCTGGCCAGAAGCTCCTCCCCAAAGGCATTCACCCCGCAGGCAACCTCATCCTCAGCCAACCGCGGAAAACGCCCACCCCAGTAGTCCATTGCCCCGAGGAGGAGACCAGTCGGCTCTCCCGTTGCAGGGTCGCGCTCGATAACACCGCCCGGGGGATCTTCTGTAGAGGCATCAATCCCGAGAAGCGACATAGCCATGCTGTTAAGGACACAGGCATGCCCGGAGCGGTGCATCAGCCGCACCGGATTCGAAGGGGCCGCCACATCCAGATCATGGCGGGTCGGATGACGTTTCCCCGGAAGATAGAATTCGTTATAGCCGGTAGCACGAATCCAGACACCTCGGGATACTTCGATCGCTTTAGCTCTGAGCCGGGCCTGAATATCTGGTATCGAGCGCACCGCCTGAGGCGAGCAATCAACACTCAGCCGTGCCGCCGCTGAAGATAAGATGTGACAGTGCGCGTCGATGAACCCGGGAACAACCGCCCGGTTCCCGCAATCGAACACTTTAGTCCCCGGGACCTTTGAAGCCAGTAACTCGGAGGCGGTCCCGACCGCCGCTATTGCCCCATCCCTCACCGCGACCGCTTCCGCACGCGGCAGTCCCGGCGACATGGTAATCACCGCACCGACCAGAATCAAATCCGCAGGGGTCATGAAGCCCACCCCGGCAGTCTAGTAGATAATTCCGCGCTTGACACAGTCAGCCAGTTCCTCCCGGCTCATTCCGAGCAAACCGCAGAATACATACTCGTTATGCTCCCCTAGCTCCGGCGCCCCATGCGGGAACAGAGCCCGCCCGCTTGATAATCTGACCGGCGTCCCATCCATAACCAGGTCCCCCCCTCCAGAATCAGCCACATTAACAAAGAATCCCCGCGCCCTCAACTGCTCATCACCGGCCAGGTCGCGAGCGTCCTGTACTGCTCCGGCACATACACCGGCATCCTGAAGCCGGGTCATAACTTCCTCAGCAGTCAGCCCCCCTGCCCACTCGCCTATTATTCCGTCCAGCCCGGCGCGGTTCCGAACACGCGATTTCGCCTTCGCGAATCCCGGATGGTCCGACAGGTGAGACATCCCCATCACCCGACACAACCGGCACCACTCATCGTCGTCAAACACGGCGATAGCGCACCAGCGGCCTTCACCGCGGCACCGATAGACCCCGCACGGTGCCGCAACCGGATTTTCATCGCCCGCCGCCGTCAGGGCACACATCGCCTCGAACTGCGAAAGGTCAATGAAAGCACCCCGACCCGTCCGGCGCCGGTTCTCCAGAGCCGCCATAACCGCCATGCTGGCGTACAGACCGGCAACATGGTCGGCAAAGGCAAATCCCGGCCCCAGCGGCCTGCCACGCGCGTAACGCGTGCCGTAGGTCAGACCGGACAGCGCATGAATGGTCGGACCATAGGCAACATAGTTACGCCATGGCCCGGTCCGCCCGAAGGCCGACATACTTACCGTTATGAGGTCAGGCTTCTCCTGCCGCATGGTATCCCAACCAAGTCCCCAGTTGTCCATAACCCGCGGACTGAAGCTCTCAATTACCACATCGCTCAATCTCATCAGGCGGCGGGCGAGCGTAATTCCCTCGGGCTGACTCATATTCAGCGTGATCCCTTTCTTGCCCCGGTTCCAGTATTTGAAATAGGCCGTACGGTTCGCCGCTTCCGTCCCGGGAACACGGCGGGACTGCACCTTGATAACTTCGGCGCCGAAATCAGCCATAAGCCGCGTTGCATATGGTCCGGCCATAACCCATGTAAAATCCAGAATCCTTATTCCATTCAACGGCAGGCGGGTGACACCAGCGCAATGAAGATGGCTCCCTCCGCCCTTAATGCTTGATGGGACGCCGCTTATCAGAAATGGCAGTGCTCCTGGAAACGTCACTACCTGGCCACCACCATCCCTACCACTCCCGAAGAAGCCACGCAAGCGCAACTGCCGGTTCTTCACCAGTTCATCGGGCCTCAGCACCGGCGCCCACGGAAGGCGCAACAATTGTGCCTTTCGGAAAAGCCCGAACGCCGTGCGGCCACGCGCCCGGCGACCGATTACAGACATGGCACGGTCCGGATTATTGATTTGATACTTCTGACCAATAGCCATCCCATCCGCCGCCAGCCATTCGGCCAGAACCTGCCGTTCACCCGGTATAGACACCAGAAGATGCCGGTCCCGACACCGCAAAATGTCGAAGGCACCGTTCCAGCTCCGGCTGCCCTGCCGCTGTGCTACAACCAGGTCGCCGAAGTACCGCGGCAGGACATGGTCAAGCGCCGCCGCGACGCACTCCTGAAGGGACACATCCACGTGCTGACCGCGGCCCGTCCGGCTGCGCTGATGAAGCGCCAGAAGCAGACCATTGACGCCGAACAGGACACCCAGATGCTCCGCCTGGTCGCCGTAGAGCTTGAGAGGAGGCCTGCCGGACTCCCCGGTGACGTGCATCTGCCCGCCCAATGCCGCAATCGTCAGATTGCAGGAAACCCAATCACGCCGCGGGCCGCTCTGCCCGAATCCGGTGATGGAGACCATAATCAGACGGGGATTGGCGGCGCTCAGGGCCGCAAAGCCCAGCCCGATGGATTCCAGATACCCGGGCCGGAAGGTTTCAACCAGACAATCGGCTGAAGCTGCCAGACGTTCAACTGCTCGGCGCCCCCCAGCGCTCTCAAGGTCAACAACCTCCACCAGCCCTCCAGTGGACGCGAACGCCAAACGCAGATGATTACTGGCACCACCACCCCAGATATGACCGAAGCCGGCACACCCGGAAGACGCCTCGAGCCTGGTAACCCGGGCTCCAAGCTCGGCCAGGATGCGTCCGCATAAAAGGCCTCGGCCGGCCGTCAGGTCGATGACATGCAGGCCCGACAGTAGAGATGACCGGGCACTCCTCACCATGTGACTGTCACCTGACCGCCGGCACGAAGCAAGACCCAAACACAGCCACAAGGACGGCTGTCACGCAAAAAGTAGAAAGCCGCAGAATAGGCACGCGGCCAGCAAGGGAAAAAGGGATACGTCCGGGACTCAGTCGGATGACGGCAGGGGGCGCGGCGTCTGTACTTCCATATCTTTGCCGCAACATTGTACCGTGCCATCACCGGCTTTAGTGCAGAGCACCTCTGTCCCGCAGACCGTACAGCGATATCTCTTACCTAACTGATTAGCCATTGGCCTCAAATCCTCTGGGGGCTTACTTGCCCTTCTCTTTCATCGTCTCGCCGCAGCATTTAAGGGTACCCTCCCCGCGGCGCGTCACGATGAATTCGGCACCGCACTTGGAACAGACATATCTCTTGCCAGCTTCATTCGCCATATTGTTCTCCTGACCCGCGAATCACATAAATTATCCACAACAACCGCTTTTTGTCAAATCGCCAGCAGCGTCTATTGAGATTGTCAGGACAATGATACAATAACGTTTATGAAAGCAGTCATACTCGCTGCGGGTGAGGGCAGACGGATGCAGCCGCTCACCACCACCTGTCCCAAGGTCATGCTTCCGGTAGCCAACCGGCCGATTGTCGAACACCTTATAACCGAGCTCAAGAGGGCAGGTATAACCGAACTCATTCTGGTCGTCGGCTATCACGCCGACTCGGTCCGCAACTATTTCGGCGACGGTCGGCGCCAGGGGATGACCATCGAGTACGTCACCCAGCAGGAGCAGTGCGGCACCGGTCATGCCGTCAAACTGGCCCGGGAGAAAGTCGACAGCCGCTTCCTCCTGGTCAACGGCGACGTTATCCTTAACGCCGCCGACTTGCAGCGGCTGGCTGAGAGAAAAACCCCTGCCCTATCCCTGTTCGAGGTCGTGGATACGGAGGGTCTCGGTGTGGTCGAGACCGATGGCACCAGAGTGGTACGCATCCACGAGAAGACCCCGTCTCCACCAACGCACCTCGCCAATGCCGGGGCTTATCTACTGACCCCTGATATCTTCAGCATCCTCGACGGGATGCCGCGGTCGCCCAGGGGCGAATACGAACTTCCCGATGCCATCCAGACGCTGATTGACCGCGGGACACGAGTGGGATATGTCCGCATCAACTGGTGGCTGAACCTCACCCACCCCTGGGACCTGCTCACGGCCAACGAGGAACTCCTGAGCAGGGCCAGGACAGACCGGAAAGGCGTTATCGAGGCTGGCGCTGTATTGAGAGGCAAGGTCTCCATCGGCAGAGGGACCATCATACGCTCCGGTTCCTACATCATCGGGCCTGTCACCATCGGCGAGAACTGCGATATCGGCCCCAACTGTTTCATCCGGCCAGCGACTGCCATCGGCGACCGGTGCCGCATCGGTGCCTCGGTCGAGGTCAAGAACTCTATAATTATGAACGACACGAAAATACCCCATCTCAGCTATGTGGGCGACAGCGTTATCGGCCCGGACTGCAATCTCGGCGCAGGTACTAAAATCGCTAATCTGCGACTGGATGAGGCCGGCGTGTCTGCCGGCGGCGCCAGCACCGGCCGCCGTAAGTTCGGTGCCATCATCGGTGGTGGAGTGCACACCGGCATCAATGTAAGCATCAGCCCCGGCACAATCATCGGGAGCAACAGCCATATCTGGCCCGATGCCCTTATCGGCGGCGAGGTCCCGCCCGGCTCCACGGTGCTCGAAAGGAGGGAACGATGGGTGCGATCGAGCAGGCGATAATTCTGGCGGCTGGCGAAGGCCAGCGTCTCCGGCCGTTTACGGCTCTAAAGCCAAAGGTAATGCTTCCCATCGCCAACCGGCCGATACTGAGCTACGTTGTAGAGGCCGTGGCCAGGAACGGCATAAAGAACATCGTAATGGTCGTCGGCTACAAAAAAGAGCAGGTGCAGGACTACTTCGGGGCCGGGGAACAGTTCGGCGTCGATATCACCTACCTGGTGCAGAAACAGCAGATTGGCACCGGCCATGCTCTCAAGACCGCAGAAAAAGCCGCCGCCAGAACCTTCATCGTCCTTCCGGGCGACAACGTCATCGAACCGGAGACCATCGCCGCTATGACGCGCGCCGAGTCGCCGACCATTCTCGTACGCAAATCAGAGAACGCCTCCAAGTACGGCGTGGTCGTGGTCGAGGGAGGCCAGACAAAGCAGATAATCGAGAAACCCCCGCAACCGGAAACTAATCTGGTCAACACCGGTATCTACGTACTCGACCGTGACATCTTCGCCTTTCTGGAGAATGAACGCGACCTGACTGCCGCGCTTCAGAACATGATTGCCAGCGGCCGGACGTTGATTGCTCGGGAAACCACGGCGCCGTGGCTCGACGTTATCTACCCGTGGGACATCCTGAGTCTCAACAACGCCGCCCTCGGCAACCTCACCACCGCCACCGCCGGCATGGTCGAAAGCGGCTGTACTATCAAAGGGCCGGTCCGTATCGGCCAGGGGACCATCATCAGGTCGAACTGCTATCTCGTCGGACCCATTATTATCGGGCAAGGATGTGAGATTGGGCCCAATACGGTAATCTCGCCGTCAACCAGCATCGGAGATAACGTGACCATTTCGCCTTTCAGCTACATCAGAAACTGTGTCATCGGCAGTCACGCCCAGATTGGCCCTTCGGCGTCCATCCAACATTCGGTCATCGGCTCACACTGTACCATCGGCGGCCATTTCACCGCCCGGAGCGGCACCACCACTGTCCGTGTAGACAATGAGTACCACAGCGTCAGCATCGGGGCCATGGTCGGTGACCACTGCGAAATCGAAGACAGCGTCATTGTCCAGCCCGGCGTGCTCCTCGGCAACTACACCCGGGTAAGACCGCTCAAAGTCGTGGGCGAAAGCACCGCGGACCGGAGCCTGATTGTCTAGCCATGTGCGGCATCATCGGCTACGTGGGTAACAGAGAAGCCCAACAGGTCCTGCTCAAAGGCCTGAAGAGGCTCCAGTACCGCGGATACGACTCCTGCGGCATCGCCGTCCGCGGCGATGGCATCGCCGTACACAAGGACGTGGGCACCGTCGAGGAGCTGGAGAAGACCTCGCCGAAGCTCAAAGGCAAGACCGGCATTGGCCACACGCGTTGGGCGACCCACGGAGGCGTGTCCCGGTTGAATGCCCATCCTCACCTCGACTGCGCCGGTACGGTCGCCGTCGTCCACAACGGCGTCATCACCAACTATGCCAGCATCAAGGAACAGCTCATCAAAGAAGGCCACGCCTTTCGCTCGGATACCGATTCTGAGGTGATCTCCCATCTGATTGAAAAACACTATCGCGGCAATCTCCAGGAGGCGGTCTCGCAGGCGGTAAAAGACCTTTCCGGGAGCTTCGCTATCGTAGCCATGCACCGCGACCATCCGGAGCTCGTCGGCGCCAGGCGGGAATGCCCGCTCATCATCGGCAAGAGCGAGAGGAAGGGCAACTTTATCGCCTCGGACATACTTGCATTTCTTGAACATACCGACCGCGCCGTCTACCTTGAGGACGGAGATATTGCAGTTGCCACTGACACCGGCGTAGCCATCACAAACAGCCATGGACCGGTAGAGCGGCCCGAAGTGCGCATCGAGTGGGGCGCCGAAGAGTCACGCAAGGCCGGTTACGAACATTTTATGCTCAAGGAGATTCACGAGCAACCGAAGGTCATTGACCGCACTCTCAGCGGCCGCATCAAGGCCGTCGAGCCAGGTGTGGAACTCGGGATAAAACGCTATGACAATCTGAACAGCATCACACTCATCGCCTGCGGTACTTCCTACCATGCGGCGCTGGTCGGGGAGCAGGCAATCAGCCAATTGACCGGCATACCAGCCAGGGCCATTATTGCCTCAGAATTCAGGGTTGGCGACGCCCTCCGGCCGGACAGCCTGCTCATCGGTATCAGCCAGTCCGGAGAAACCGCCGATACCCTGCGCGCTCTCAAGACTGCCCGCGAGTCCGGAGCACGGATACTGGCGGTCACCAATGTTCCCGGAAGCAGCATCACCAGACATGCCGACCAGACTTTGTATACCTGCGCCGGCCCGGAAGTGGCGGTGGCTGCCACCAAGACATTCACCTCCCAGCTAATCGCTCTCTACCTGTTCGCCATCGCCTATTCCAGGACCTCCGACGATGCCGCCATACGTCTGAAAGAGGGGTTACGCGCTCTGTCCGGCAAAGTTGAAAGCATCCTCGACAGCGAGCCGCAGATAGTGGAAGAGGCCAGGCACCTGAGCCATTTCCATAATGCCTTTCTTATAGCGCGCGGCATCAATTACCCGGCTGCCCTCGAAGGGGCATTGAAACTCAAGGAGGTCGCTTACGTCCATGCCGAGGCGTTCCCGGCCGGCGAGTTGAAGCACGGTCCCTTCGCCCTGCTCGGAGCTGTAACCCCGGTTATCGCTATCGTACCTCGCGACGACACGCGGGAACCGATGCTGACCAGCATCAAGGAAGTCAAGTCGAGAGGGGCCATGGTACTCGCACTGGCTCCGGAGGATGACGAGGCTATTGAACAGCTTGCCGACTCGGTAATCCGGGTGCCGGTTGCTGAACCTATGCTGTCGCCACTGCTAAACGCGGCCGCCCTGCAGTTGCTTTCATACTACGTAGCCAGAGAGCGCGGCTGTCCCATCGACATGCCCGTCAACCTAGCCAAAAGCGTCACCGTACCGTAGCCGATTATGCGGCATCCACGTTGGCGCCGGCCGCCCTCACCAGTAATAGCGGTTTGGTACCCTGCTGTAGAACCCTTGCGGCAACACTGCCAAATACCCACCGGCTGACACCGGAACGGCCGTGCGTTGACATGGCTACCAGGTCGACCGCCAATTCCTCTTCCGCCCTGATAATACCCTCGGCCGCGGCGCCGGTCCTGGTTTGAGTCCTCACCTTTGTACCTCTGGCCGCCAGTTTTTCCGCAACTTTGTCCAGATAAGCCTTAACGCTCTTCTTAATAGGCTCCATCTCCTGCTCGGTATACGGCACCTGGCTCACTATCTCTCCACTGGAATAGACGTGGTAGGCGATTGCCACCATCTGGAAAAGAATAATTTCCAGGTCCAGCTTTGAAGCAAGCTCGGTAACAAACGGTAAAGCCGCCTCGCCAACCTCAGAGCCGTCGAGCGGCACCAGCACCTTGCTCAAAAGCCGGCTCTTTTCCGGTGGCTTTGCCGCCTTGGTACGTGTCATAAGAACAGGCGTTTTGGTACCGCGAACAACCTTACTGGCGACACTACCCACCGCCCATCGCGTGATACCCGAGCGCCCGTGAGTCCCCATGACTACCAGCCCAATGTCGTTCCGGTCAATGTACTTGATAATCTCTTCGGCTGCCGACCCGATGATTATGACCGGCTCCACCTGGGCATCGGCACGGTATTTCCTTACCATGTTAGCCACACGCTGGGCAATCTGGTTGATATAGAGCTCCTGCATGTGATAAAGACCGCTTTCTGTTGACTCGGAGACCTGAAGAACAACGACTTTGGAACCTAGCTGTCCCGCCAGCTCTTCTGCCAGCGGCAAAGCCTGCTCCGAAAGCTCCGACCCATCCAGAGGAACAAGGATTTTCTCAAACATATACCACCTCCTGCGTCAGTCTTTGGCTTCGAGGCAATCATATTATCGCTACAAGACTGTGTCAAACCAGAGTCCCGCTCTAGCTGCTGCCATTATGACTGAGTCAAAGGCGAACGCGGCAATCTTCTATGGTGTATAGGTATTAATACCTGCTCAACAAGGGCATACTGAGCAAGTCATTGTCCTCGCAACCCGCCATTACTGCTGTCCTAAAACACGCCTCAAGACGGATGGATGGCTTTCCTAAGGCTGTTAAGATATGGCTGGAAGTTGAGAGTGGGGTGGGAAACAGGGAAACAGGAGGGCCGAAATGGAAAAGACCAGAAAAGTAATCAAGACAATCGGGAGGGTGGCCCTGGTGGTCCTGGGTTGCGCTTTGGCCCCGATACTCATCTGGGTTGCCTTCGGAGTGGCCATGCACCAGCGGGCCAGGGCTAAGGAAGCCGGCAAGCCGGCGCCGACCTTCCGGGAAATCCTTGCCGCGGCCGGCAAGTAGAACTCTCACAGAAAGCCAGAGCACAAAAGGGCCGGGCTAAGCACCCGGCCCTTTTACATTCTTACTCCACCTCCATTTGATCAAACAGGGCAACCTCACGCATCGCAACCAGTCAGCCGCCGGCACAATAGCTGGCGGTCACAGCACCCAATCTTCTTATAATAGCTGTGGACCTAAAGCGTCGTCTCCTCACCCACCGTCTTGTTGCCATGCTGCTCGTAGCTACAGATTGAAGGCGGATTTCAAAGCTACGATTCCACAAATCGGTTGGTAATTGGCAGTCTGCGGTCCTTACCAAACGCCCTCTGGGTAATCTTCACACCCGGAGCGGCCTGGCGGCGCTTGTACTCGTTGTGGTCAACAAGATTAATGACGCGGCGGACCGTATCATAGTCAAAACCCATCTTAACGATTTCGGAAAGGCTCCTGTCTTCCTCCACGTAAGCGGCCAGAATCGGGTCGAGCAAATCGTATACCGGCAGGCTGTCGCTGTCTTTCTGATTCGCCCTCAACTCCGCGGTCGGTTCCCTTTCCAGCACCCTCCCGGGAATTAGCTCTTTTCCAGCCAGAGCATTGCGGTAACGCGCCAGCCTGTAGACCATCGTCTTAAAAACGTCTTTGATAACAGCAAAGCCACCGGCCATGTCGCCATAGAGAGTACAGTAGCCGGTGGCCACCTCGCTCTTGTTGCCCGTGGTCAGCACCAGCCAGCCGAACTTGTTGGACAGCGCCATCAGGATATTACCGCGGATACGCGCCTGGATATTCTCCTCGGTGCTGTCCGGCTTAACATCCTTGAAGGTTGGAGCCATCGTATTCAAATAGGCCGTGAATGCTTCCTCAATTGGTATCACCATGAACCGGATACCAAGGTTCCGGGCCAAAGTCTCAGCGTCAGTTTCACTCACTGAAGAGGTGAAACGCGACGGCATCGCTACGCCAACAACGTTCTCCGGGCCGAGCGCATCTACTGCTATGACAGACACCAGACTGGAATCAACACCACCTGACAGACCCACCACGACTTTCTGAAAACCGTTCTTACGCACGTAGTCACGGGTACCGAGGACCAGCGCCTGGTAGATCTCCGCCAGCGGCTCCAACGGCTCCAATTTCCGTACCGGAATGGGCGGCCTGGAAATCCCATCCGACGGCCTGGCAGTCCCGCTCACAGTCGTCTGCCCCGACGCTTCCTTCCTGAGCCTGGGGTCGTGAAGCCTGGCCCTGAGAATAGCTTCGAGGTCAATATCGCAGAAAAGCAGGTCCTCCTCGAATTGCTTACCCCGCGCGATAATCTCGCCCCTTTCGTTAGCCACGACACTACTGCCGTCAAAAACAAGCTCGTCCTGCCCACCCACCATATTCACATAAGCCACCACTGCCGTGTAATCAGCCGAGCGCGTTGTCAGCATCCTCTCCCGAGCAATGCGTTTCCCGGCGTAATAGGGAGATGAGCTGATGTTGACCACTATCTGAGCGCCTTTTTGCACCTGTATTGAAGCCGGGCCGGATGGATGCCAGATATCTTCACAGATGTTAACTCCGATGACCGCTCCATTCAGGCCGAACACCGCATAATCGGTACCCGGCCGGAAATACCGGTCCTCATCAAACACGCCATAATTCGGCAAGTAGACCTTATGATGAACCCCCAGAAGCTCCCGGTCTTTGATGAAGGCCGCGGCGTTAAACAGATCCCCCTGCAGGTCAACAAATCCCACAACTACGGCGATGCCACTACTGGCTTGCCGTATGGCATCAAGTTCCTTGAGATTCCCGGCAACAAATTGAGTCTTGAGAAGAAGGTCCTCCGGCGGATAGCCGGTGATAGCCATCTCCGGAAATGCTACTAAGTCGGCCTGAGACCGGCGAGCCTCGTGGATGAAGCGCCGTATCTTATCCCCGTTGCCGGGAATGTCGCCAACGGTGCTGTTTATCTGCGCCAGCGCGATACGTACCGTGTTCATAAACGTGTCACCTGAGCGCAATTGTAGTGTTGAATATAACAGGGGGCAAGTCCGGACTTGCCCCCTGTTATGAAAGGCAACAATCAAGAGCTAAAGAATCGGCAGATAGTTCTTAACCTCGTAGTCGGTCACGTGGGTGCGGTACCTGTCCCACTCAATCTTCTTATTCTCAATGAACGAGTTAAAAGTGTGCTCGCCCAGCGCCTCCTTCACCAGATCACTCTTCTCAGCGGCTTCGATAGCCTCGAAAAGACTGCCGGGCAGAGTACCGATACCCCGCCGCTTGCGCTCGGCGGCGGTCATCTCATAAACGTTCTCCTCGACCGGCGGCGGCGGCTCAAGCCCCTTCTTAACACCGTCCAGGCCTGCGGCCAGCATAACGCTGAAACACAGGTACGGATTACACGCCGGGTCAGGCGACCTGACCTCAAACCTCGTCGCCTCTTCCCGCCCCGGCTGATATTCCGGTATGCGGACAAGGTCGGCCCGATTGCGACGTGCCCAGCTAATATAGACGGGCGCTTCATAACCCGGCACAAGCCTTTTGTACGAGTTGACCCACTGGTTATTGATCACAGTAATCTCACGGATGTGCGCCAAGATGCCGGCGACAAATCCTCTAGCCACCTTTGACAGATGGTATTTGTCGTCCTTATCGAAAAAGGCATTCTTCTTGCCCTTGAAAAGCGACATATGGACGTGCATGCCCGAACCGTTAATACCAAATACCGGTTTGGGCATGAAAGTGGCATGGTAACCATGCATCTGGGCCACCTGCTTGATTACAGAACGCTCCGTCATAACGTTATCCGCCATGGTAAGGGCATCAGTATAGCGGAGATCAATCTCGTGCTGGCTCTGAGCCACCTCGTGGTGGCTCTTCTCGACATCAATGCCCATAGCCTCGAGATAAATGACGGTCTCCCGTCTCAGGTCAGAAGCCATGTCTTTAGGAAGGTGGTCGAAATAACCGCCCTGATCGATAAACTCCGGTTCCGTCGGGCCCTTGAAGTAAAAGTATTCGAGCTCCGGAGCCACATAATAAGTGTAGCCCAGATCCGCCGCCTTCTTCAGATTTCTCTTCAAAACATACCTCGGGTCGCCTTCGAAAGGCTTGCCGCCCGGCCAGAGAATATCGCAGAAAACGCGGGCGGTGGCGCCTTCCTCGTGATGCCGCCACGGCAAGACCTGAAAGGTACTCGGGTCGGGCATGGCGATCATGTCGCTTTCGTCAATACGGGTAAACCCCTCGATCGACGAGCCATCGATGCCGGTACCTCTTTCCAGAGCCCCCTCCAGCTCATGGAAGGTGATGGTGTAGCTCTTGAGGAAACCCAGGATGTCGGTGAACCACATTCTGATAAACCGCACATTCTGCTCTTTCGCCTTTTTCAGTACGAATTCCTTGGCTTCATCAGAATTTGCCGTCATGAAAATCCTCCTTATTTCGTCGAATCAACCATTGATTATCGGTCAAGGGCCTTCCCTGATATCAGGCGTGAATTATATCATCATCGTCTTAACAGCGAATCTGACTATCATAACCCCGACTGTACTAATGCCTTCCTTTCTCTAACCATGGATTTTAACCTCCTCATGTTTCAATCAGATTACAAAGATATTAAGATTCGGATAATGTCCGGAAGCTACGCCGCTCTGAAGCGGTACCCGACGTTCCTTACCGTTTCGATGTACGAGCGGCCGCCATCCTCAATCTTGCTCCGCAGACGGCGTATGTGAACGTCAACGGTACGGTCGCCAACGAAACAATCATAACCCCACACCTCGTTGAGAATCGTTTCACGGGTCAAAACCTTTCCGGCGCTTGAAGCGAGCAGTTTTAGAAGCTCATACTCGGTGAAGGTAAGGTCCAGCGTTCTTCCACCAAGAGTAACATCATAACTGCCGGTATTGATCGTCAGTTCACCGAAGCGCATAATGGCATCATCGTCAGCCCCGTTCTTGTCGAGGAGCCTCCGCACCCTGAGCACCAGCTCGGCTTCCCGAACCGGCTTAATAAGGAAATCGGTGACCCCGTTCCGAAACTGGAACATCTCCCGCTCCGTTACCAGTGCCAGCGACGGGACACGCCGGCCGCTTTTTGAATAGCTGTGGAGCACCGCAGAGTCGAATCTCTCTCCCTCCGCTACATCAACAAGGATGAGGTCAGGGCGCCACTCGACGCCGGCCGGCGCTGCTGCGCGCGGCGCCACCACCAGGTTATGACGTTCCGGCGCCAGAGCCACCCGAAGACTATCCGCCTGCCTGGTATCGCTGGTGAGCATTAAAATCGTCGCCATGAGTATCAATATGTGTACAGAAGTCCGTACGGCCTCAAATATTTCGGGTAGAGCTTGATAAACCGGCCCTTCAATATTACGTTGACGTCACCGCCAAAGTGCCCGGCAAACTCGGTAACCAGTTTGGCCAGTAACAGACGGTCCTTTTCATCCAACTCAGCTATACCGATTTCCTTGCCGAGCTGATAGTCATCCACCATTCCCCTGAGATAAATGGTCCCGCCGTGCATGCCCGTGCCGATAAAGCTGGCCTGATGCTTCTCTCCTTCCTTGAGAGTAAGCCCGAGCAAGACCAGAACACCACCCGCCATGTACTCGCCAAAGAAGTCCTGAGCAGTGCCACCAATGACTATGGTCGGCTTCTTGTCCTGGTATTCCTTCATATGAATGCCGGCCCGGTAGCCAACGCTATCGCGCACAAATATCTTACCGCCGCGGGCTGAAAGACCGAGAATGTCCCCCGCCCGTCCATGAATGATGATTTCGCCATCATTCATCGTGTTGCCGCACCCGTCCTGGGCATTGCCATGGACGATTATCCGGGGCCCGTTCATAAAAGCGCCCAGGTCGTTACCCGGTACTCCATGCACATCAATCTGAACCGGCCGGTCAAGGTCGGTGCCGATGTACCGCTGGCCGCAGACATTGGATAATTCAATACGCCCGACGCCGTTCTTCACCACCTCGCGGAGCCGGTCATTCAGTTCCTGATAGAACACGCCGGAGGCATCAATACTAACCACATTTCGTTCCTTAACACTTCTCATCATGCTACTCTCCCGCCATTTTCACTCCAAGTATCCTCAACTCGGTATCCGTCAGGCCAACACCCCTCAAATGGAGCCGGTTGCCGCGCAGGCTCTCGATAGCGTTGACGCCCAGGCCACCCAGCATATCTTTAATCTCAAGACTCCAGCCTCTTAGAAGGTTGACCAAACGCTGGGCTCCGATTTCAGGATTAATTCTCTTGGTTAACCTGAGGTCGGTAGTGGCAATGCCCCATGCACATTTCCCGGTGTGACACTGCTGACAGACGTGACACCCCAGGGCAATCAGCGCCGCCGTGCCCACGTAAACGGCATCGGCACCCAGGGCAATGGCCTTGATGATATCGCCGCTATTCCTGATACCGCCGGAAACCACCAGAGACGCCTGCTGACGAATACCTTCCTGTCTCAACCTGCTATCGACCGAAGCCAGCGCCAGTTCGATAGGGATGCCGACATTGTCCCGTATGACCTTCGGCGCCGCACCCGTGGCCCCACGTATACCATCAAGCACGATAATGTCTGCACCCGCCCGGACCATACCGCTGGCGATAGCCGCCGAGTTGTGTACGGCCGCGATTTTCACCGAAACGGGCTTGGTGTAGTTGGTTGCTTCCTTAAGCGCGTAAATTAACTGCGCCAGGTCCTCAATAGAGTAAATATCGTGCTGGGGCGCCGGCGACAGGGCGTCGGTGCCCTGCGGAATCATCCTTGTCTGGGACACTTCGGCGCTCACCTTCTCGCCCGGCAGATGTCCGCCAATCCCCGGTTTGGCACCCTGTCCTATTTTAATTTCAACGACACGCGCCACATTAAGATAATCCGGATGAACGCCAAACCGTCCTGAGGCCACTTGAACGATGGTATTCTTACCGTATTGGTAAAGCTTCTGATGCAGACCGCCTTCACCGGTGTTCCACAGCGTTCCCGCCTCGGTCGCCGCCCGGGCCAGTGATTCGTGCACGTTAACGCTTATGGCACCATAGGACATAGCCGCAAACATGACTGGCACTTCAATAGCCACCTGCGGCGGCAGTTTGGTCTTAAGGCCTGTACCGGAGGAAACCTCAAGCCTGTCCGGTTTGCGGCCAAGATAGGTACGCAGTTCCATCGGCTCCCGTAGCGGGTCAATCGAGGGATTGGTCACCTGGCTGGCATTCAGCACCAGATGGTCCCAGTAGATTTTCTGACCCTTGTCGTTGCCCATGCCGGTCAACAGCATGCCACCAGATTCCGCCTGCTTGGTTATATCCTCAATGTTTTCTGGCCGCCAGTTGAAGTTTTCACGGTAGTCAAGCGGATTCCGACTGATTGTCAGCGCTTGTGTCGGGCAAAACGTCACACACCGGTGACAGCCGATGCAATTTTGCTCCCGGCTCCGGACCTCATCATCCTCGGCATCGTAGTAATGCGTATCGAAAGAACACTGGTTGACACAGACCTTGCACCCGATACAGCGGTCTTTGTCTCTCAGGACAGTGAATTTAGCCGGCATAAACGTCTTCATCGTACCCATCCTAAGCTTTCACCAGTTCCGACGACCGGCCGCGTGATGCCCGCCGCCCGGACTTCAACCTGGCGACCACCGGCTCACCACCCACCGGCGACCATGCCCGGTCGAGTTCAGGACTTATCAGCCGGATGGCCGACTCCTCTGATGATAGGTAGACCATATCGCCTTTCTCCCCGACCGTCAGCGGCCGCAGGCGGATGCGGTCGGTTAGTCCTATCATTTCCCCCTCGTGGGCAATGACCACAGCGAAGGGACCGTTAAGCAGAAGACTGCCGTACACCTGGCGCAGGGCGCGCATGAACTCGCGCTCCGCGGCCGGCATGCGCTCAATTTGCTCCCACAACGGCGGCGCCAGCACCCTGGCTACGACCTCAAGCGGCAAGCCGTGACGCCGCATTAACAGGTCCACTGCATAGGCCACCACCTCGGTATCCGTCTCAAGGGTACACTGGTAACCGAATTGCTCAAGATAACGCCGATTGATGCCGTAAGACGATATCTCGCCGTTATGAACAACCGTCCAGTCAAGGATACTGAATGGATGGGCACCACCCCACCAGCCCCGGCTGTTGGTTGGGAACCGCCCGTGCGCCGTCCAGCAATAGCCCTTGTAGGCATCCTCCAGGCAGAAGTAGCGCCCGATATCCTCGGGATAGCCGACTCCTTTGAAAACCCCCATGTTCTTGCCGCTGGAGAAGACGAAGGAATCTTCAACATCGGTATTGATTCTCATAACCACCGAGACCACATAATCGTCGGCCGAGATGTCGGCGCACTGCTCCGGGTTTACCTCAACAAAATACCGCCATACCAGAGGCGGACTGATAATCGCCGGATGCGGCTGGGTCGGGACCTCCTCGGCTTTCACCACCTTGAAGCTGTTGTGCAGGAGAGCTTCGGTGGCATCTTTACCCTCGCAGGAATCGAACATGATGTGCAAGGCATAAAACTCGGCGTAATCCGGATAAATTCCATAGGCCGCCAGGCCACCGCCCAGACCATTGCCCCGCACGTGCATATTGGCGATAGCACGCAGGACATCCTTGCCGGTAAACCTCCGGCCCGAAGTGTCCATAACCCCGAAGATGGAGCAGGCGGCGATAACCTTATCTTCCCCGTATGGATTATTAAGCTGTCTCAGGTTTCTCATCATAGTTCCTATTGCACCACCGGCCGGAAAAGGCTCCACCCGGGCGTTTCACGCCGCCCCGCTCTCAAAGAAGCCGGCAGTGACGCCAAACTGAAATCGTCATCAGCAAATGCCTCCTTGAACGCGGAGATATCCACCGCATCCTTCATCAGCCCGAAAACGATTCCGGCCCGCTCGATGTCGTTAACAAAGACCATTCCGACAATCCGGTTGTCTTTGAGGACCAGCTTACGGTAGCGGGCTCCGTTCAGCCTGCTCAGAACTTCGTAGCCCTGCCCCTCGGGTGCCGCCACCAGCCCCGCGGAAATCACCGGCACACCGAAATAAGAAAGCGAGTTCATGGCCGTACCGCCATCGTACTCCATTTTCCGTCCGGCCATGTTGTAGCCGGCTACGCGGCCGCCGATATACGCCGTCGGCCAGACAGGCACCACCCGGTTGGCCCCATAGACGAAATCGTAAGCCTCGGCCACATCGCCGCAGGCATAGACATCCGGTACGCTGGTCGCCATGTGCCGGTCAACCAGGACGCCGCGGTTCACTTCAATTGAAGTCCCCGTAGCAAGTTCCAGCCGCGGCACCACCCCAATAGCCACCACCACCAGATCGCAGGGCAACTGCACACCGCTGTCAAGAATCACTGCGCCAACCTGGTTAGATTTCGTCGGCTGGCCGACGACCTGGGCCACAGTACGCCCGCAAAAAACCTCCACGCCGGCCTTGCGTATGACGTCATCAACCAGCCGGGAGCCGGTCTCATCCAGAATGGTATTGAGCACCCGGTCTTTCATTTCGACTACAGTAACCTTAATACCACGCTTAGAAAGGGCCTCGGTAGCGCTGATGCCGATAAGGCCGCCGCCGATGACCACAGCTCTCTGCTTACTGTCAATAAGTCCCTCAATCCGTTTGGCATCGTCAAATGTTACAAAAGAAGAAACGCCCTTCTTCTTCAACCCCCTGACTCTGGGTACAATGGGCTTGCCGCCGACTGCGATAAGGGCCTTCTCCCAGCGGATGTCCTCACCGTCTTCCATCTCGGCACGGTGCCGCGAAATCCCCAGTACGTTGATGCGCCGGCCGAGCAGTACCGTAATGTCGTTCTTATCATAGAAGTCAGCGGTCCGATACATGATTGACTCAAAAGTCGTCTTACCGGCCAGGTATTTCGAAATCAGCGGCCGGGAATAGACCGGGTACGGCTCGTCGGAAACTATTGTGACCCTTCCGACGCGGTCGACTTCGCGTATCGCCTCGGCGGCGCCGATGCCGCCCGCCGAGTTACCAATTATCAGGTACTTGGTCTCAATCACTTCCCTGCTCACCCTTAATGCGCCGGAACCGCGACTTTCTCTTCGACCACCATCAGCGCCCGGTTGGGGCAGTTCTCAACACAGGCCGGTGTCTGACGATGGACACACAGGTCGCACTTGATGGCTTTACCACGTAGAGCATCCGGCAGAATGGCCCCGAATGGGCACACCATTACGCATGTCCAGCACCCAACACACCTGTCCTGGTTTACACTGACCACCCCAATCACCGGGTCCTTTCCCATGGCGCCGGTAATACAGGAGTAGACGCAAACCGGCTGTTCGCAATGGCGACACAGCGTGGCAAACGAGACCGAGGACTTCTCATCCACGCGGAGCCGGGGCATGGCGCGCGGCGTTTCCTTTTTGTAGGCCTTAACCGGGTCCCTAGAACGGGAATGCTCGATGAGGCAGTTCACCTCACAGAGGCGACAGGCCATACAGACATCTTCCCTTGCCTGAATCCTTTTCACTTCAATTGCCCTATCCTAATAAGGTCATCGGTAACCTTTTACCTACCTGCACCGGCGCATTATAGGCCGGTAGCCGAGATGTTGTCAATACCCTGAAACAACGGTAATGGTTGAATTCCGGTAAAAACCCCCGGTGGGCAAACTCCACCGGCACCCGTCGCGTTATTGAATATGAATAAGCGACTACCCTGACAGAGCTAATACCGAGCCGGCAAGGTCCTAGCTCTTGGGCTCCTGGGGTTTATCATCCCCGGCCTCATCAGGCCTGCTTGCTTTGGCATCATCCTCACCCTTCTGGCTCTTACGGAACTCGCGCAGGGCCTTGCCGATGGCGCCTCCGACCTGAGGAAGCTTGCCGACGCCGAAAATTATGAGAATGATGAGAAGAATAAGCCCGATTTCCCAGGGGCCGATTGAGCGAAACATCGTCTCCTCCTTGTGCAACCGCCTAGGTTGCCCGATTTCAAGATTACCACCCGCCCGAACCGGCGTCAAAAGTATCGGACGCGCCTGTATGATACCGGAGTTGAAG
>DAOUCU010000031.1:0-3631 GCA_034431935.1 Dehalococcoidia bacterium
GTTAAGTATAATAGTAAAATCCTTATTGAGGTTCTGGTGGTGGAGGCTGGTGGCAATCCGGAACTCGAGAAGGAAATTCAGACTGGATGGAGGGGAATGTGCTACCCTTGTCATCTGGCCGTTTGCTACTGGTCCTTCTAACCACCTTCAGCCTGTTATTCTCCGGTTGTTCCTGCCTTGATCTCATTGACGACCTGACCTCCGGCGGTCCGTCGGCGCCGGCCGCACCTGCTCCCTCAAAATCGCCGGCTGTCTCTTCCCCAACCCCGACAAAATCGCCCTCAACCCCATCCCCGGCCACGCCCACCATCGGTGCAGAGCTGCCTCCGCCGCCGCCCTTCACACCGGAACCACCGCCTCCGCCTCCGCCCGCCGGCACCCGCGTATCCCAGACGGGGACACTTGCCCTGGGCCCGGTTACCCAGCTCGGCAGTCAGGCAATAGGCAGGGCCGCCGCCGATATCACCCTCCAGGCGCCGGGCCATCCCCTTTCAGGCATGACCATCAGCGTGCCGCAGGATGCTTATCCCGCCGCCAGGACTTTCAAGGTCAGCTCGGCACCCATCACCTCCACCACCTTCAAGCACGTCACCCCGGTGTCCCCCCTGATTACCGTCGACAACGGCGGGGGCTATGCTGACGACTTGATAAAGGTGAAGGTGCCGGTCAGGCTCTCGCCCGGCCAGTTCGCCATGGGCTTTATTTACGACAAAGCCACGGGCAAGCTGGAAGGGATGCCACTGGTCGGCCGCGACGCTAATTCGGTGACGGTGGCCACCCGCCGCTTTTCCGACTTTTTCATAAGCACCATCGAAGCCTCCCTGCTTGAGGGTGATGTCGATAGCGGCTTCCGGCCCGGCATTGACGACTGGCAGTTCCCCAACTATGGTTCCTTCATTGCACCCCCAGGGCACTGCGCCGGACAGGCGCTAGCCGCCCTCTGGTACTACTCGACCAGGCCGGACGGTAAGGACGCCAACCTTTACGGTCGCTACGACCGCAACGGGGAAAAACCGGCTACGCCTCTTTTATGGATGGACGACAGCCGCGGCTACCGGCTGTGCTCGGTGGTCCAACGGGACATGAAGTGGGACAGCTTTCAACGCCGCTTCTGGACCGACCTCGAGGTAGATGATGAGACCACCCGGCGGCTCTTTGCCTACTCCATGCGCGTCACCGGTGAGCCCCAGTTTGTCGCCGTTTATTCCAGCGCCGGCGGCGCCCACGCCATGATTGTCTACCGCATCAAGGACGGGCACCTCTACATCGCCGACCCCAACTACCCGGGCAACAACAACCGCCGCATCGAGTTCGCCAAAGGCGCCTTAAAGCCTTACAATTCGGGCGCCAGCGCCGCCGCAATCGCGGCGGGCAAAGGGACCAGTTATGATACCATTTTGTACCTCGCCAAGACCACTATTATTGACTGGAACGTAGTTTCCAGCCGCTGGCAGGAGTTCAAGGACGGCACCATCGGCAAGGCACAGTTTCCTTCCGACTGGGACTTGGTTTACCGGGACGAGAAGGATAGGTGGCAACGCCTGAATGAAGGCATGGTATTCACCACCAACAAGGTTGCTATTACTATTAGTAGCCGTGCTCCCTACGTAATTCAGATTTACCGTGATCAGGGTTACTTGCTTTTTGATGACCAGTGGCGCGTGACCCTGCAGCCGGGCGAAAACCGTCTGGGCTTCTATGTTTTGAAGTCTGTTGATGGTGGTTATAAGTATGTAGATTTTGTCTACATGAACGTCAGGTGTGAACCCGCATCCCCCAGCCCCTCTCCCAAACCATCACCCACACCGGCCCGTGATACGCTGGTAATCACGACTACCCAGCTTCCGGCGGGCAAGGTGGGGGTGCCGTACCAGGCGACCCTGCGGGCCAGCGGGGGCAAAGCGCCTTACCAGTGGACCGTTACCAGCGTCCTGGGAGGTCTCTTTGACGTCAGCAAGGATGGAGTGATAACGGGCACGCCCAAGGCGGCAGGCACTTTTAGCTTCGTGGTCTATGTCCAGGACAGCAGCAACCCCCAACAGACCGCCTCACGGATACTGGCTATCGCAGTGGCCCCGGCTTAAGCTCGGTAGTATGTCACCGTACAATAGCGGAGCAAGGAGAGAATATGGAGCAGGTAAGATGCGTTCTGCACAATATCAAGAAGCCGAAGATGTTGGGCGCGCCGGATACCTACAACGTTGCGGTAACCGACAGCCGATGCCTTTTCGCCAGATTGACCAACGACATGCTCAAGAAGGCCGCGGCCGAGGCCAGCCAGAAGGGCAAAGAAGAAGGCAAGGGCTTCTTAAGCCGCTGGGGTGACCAGATAGCGGCAACTCTCAAGTACGGCGACAGGTACCTCGCCGTGTCGCCGGAAGATATTCTGAAGGAGAACCGGGACAACTTCGCCATTGACCACCGGGATATAAAAAGTATCAGCTTTCATGAAAAGCGCCGGGCTGAAGAAGCCGGTAAAATCATCCGCCGCATCTACGGCGAGGTAACTTTCGAAACCACCCGCGGCAGGACCACCTATCAGGTGGATGGGATGCCGGTAGACGATATCGCTTCCATGAGGAAGGTGCTTGGCGATAAGGTCCGCGGCTAGCGCCGTAATCGGCAACCACCCCCGGCACTGCTTCATGACCGGCGCTAATGCGAGACTGAACGTTGCCCAAGATGGAAAATTCATCGGCGGATACCATCAGGATACCCAACCCGGTAAGAAGGACGGCTACCATATGGTGGGCGATGTGCCCGGTCGTTCTGAGCGGTGTCTTTGCCCCGTTTCTTCTCGATGCTTTCGGCATTGAGACCGGGGACTGGGTCTTCGCGCTGATGTTTTTCTGCCTGATATTCGGCATCACTTCGATAGTGGTCGCCGCTATTTATACCAGGCGCGCTAGGCTGTTGGGCCGGATGTTGAATAAAGAAAACCTGCTGGCCCACTGGCGCTATTCACCGGAAGAGTGGGCGGCTTACACGGAGAAAGAGCACCGGGAGAACAGGCGGGAGAAGAAGAACCTGTTCATCATGATTGCCGTGATTTCCGTGGTGGTCGGGATGATACTTTCGATAGTCCACCCCGACGGCTGGCTTATCTTCCTGATAACGGTAATAGGTATCATCCTGCTGATGGGGTTTGTGGCCTGGCTGGCGGTCTGGCTCAGGCACCGGCAGAACCTCAAGAATATCGGCGAGGTGTACCTGTCTCATGATGCCGTGTACCTTAATCGTGAGCTCCATGTCTGGCGCGGGTTAGGGGCCATACTCGAAGGCGTTGACTATCACGGGCGGCCGGGAAGTCAGGGAACCATCGAAATTCTGTATTCCATGCCCAGCCGCACCGGCCAAATTCACGTTACGGCGCGCGTGCCGGTGCCGGTCGGTGAAGAGGCCGCGGCAAAAGCCATTGTCAGCCAGCTCCAATCAGGGTCTTGAGACGCCGCTAGACCTGAAGGTGTTTTTCAGGCGGTTTGAGCGGGCAGATGATACGGCGTTCTCCAGCGCAAGATGGTATTATTGGGGTGTGATTTCCTGGAAAAGCCCTATTTGTGAGGCATCCGGCTGGAGGGCGGGGACGGCACCGGACTATTGTTCAGGATAAGTGTCTGAGAAAGCATTGGGG
>DAOUCU010000032.1:0-11712 GCA_034431935.1 Dehalococcoidia bacterium
ACATTACCTGGACTATCTGGAAGCCTGTTGTGGCTATTACATCCTTCAATTTTTTTGGTGTCATCATGGTTGCCCGGTTGGCGAATGAGGCTATGAGAAGCAGTACCGCCGCATAAATAGCCGACTTGACGCCCCACTGAAAGTAGAGAAGGCCTACTATCAGAAAGACGATTCCAAAAATGAACGGCCAGCCCTGCCTGACCGCCGCCTTTGCGGAAGGGACCTCGCTGGCGGGGAGCCCCTTCAGGTTTGCCTTGACGGCGTAGGCATCTACCTGAATGAGAAGTCCATAGTAATAGAAGATCGCCGGCAGGGTCGCTGCGACGACGATGTCGGGATAGGGGATGCCGGTTATTATTGCCATGATGAAGGCTATCGCGCCCATGACCGGTGGCATGATGGCACCACCATTGGCCGCCACCGCCTCGATGCCGCCGGCATAGTGGGCCGGGTAGCCTATCTGTTTCATTGTCCGTATCGTTACCGTTCCCACGGTGGCAACCTCGGCGATGGCACTGCCGGTCAATGTACCGAAGAGTGCGCTGGCGACCACGCAGACTTTTGCCGGCCCGCCGCGGAAGCGGCCGAGCAGAGCCAGCGACAACTTGATGAAGAAGTCACCGGCACCGCATCCGACGAGGACTCCTGAGAATATCAGGTATCCGATCAGCAGGTTGCCGGTGGTCTGGGCCGGCAGGCCGATAAGGCCATTGAGTCCGTAGGCAAAAGCGCCGGCGATATACTGCCAGCTGTGGCTTACGCCGTAAAGGTATCCCGGCAAATACATCGAGAACAGCGGGTAGACGGCGAAAATAGCGCAGATGATGATTAAGGGCAGGCCGCCCAGCCTGCGGCCTCCCTCGAATGAGATCAGCGAGATAAGGCATGCCAGGGCCAGGCCAATATTATCCCTGGGCGGCACCCAGCCGATACGGTTAATCGAATCAGACCTGTAAACAAAATAAGCAAAAATCGCCAGAACGGAAGCGGCAAGCAGATAGTCATACCACGGGATACGGTTTGTGTCCTTTTTTCTCGCTGCCATCATTAAGAAGGCGCAGGGGCAGAAGCACCCGTAAAGCAGGTAATAGTACGGCGTGGTTTCCAGAATCCAATCTCCGATACCCCAGCTGAAGGTGAACATGAGGAAGGATACAAGGCCGATGGTTATCAGTATCAGGACGATTATCTGTATCGGCATGGGCAGTATTCTGAATCGCCCGGTACCAACGATAGATTCGTCGGCCTGAAGTTGTTCGGCAAAGGTCGTGTTGGACATCTAAGCGCCTGCCTCTACTGGAATAACACAAAGACCGTCAGGGTATTATCGAAGGTGCATCATAGTTACAGGCGATATGAGGGCGGCGGGTCTGCCCGCCGCCCTGCGTTTCCTGTCAGGTTCTAAAAGCTTGGATGATAGGCGATAAGCGGCAGTTTTTGCTCGACTTTGTAGCTGGCCCAGAAGTCGGTCCATGCTTTGTTCTCCGGGTTGACCGGTATGCCCCGGCTATCGGCCTGTTTGATGGCGTCGGCGTATGCCTTCTGGTATTTGTCAAGAAGGTCGACGTTGTACTGCCACCTCTGTTGGTGCTTGTCCGTCCAGAGGCCTTTTTCTTTCAGGTACTTGACAGCTCCTTCGTGGGGTGGGCACCAGTGGAATTCCGACATCTTCATCAGGTTCGGTATGGTGATAGAGGCTACCCACGGATGCAGGTCCTTGATCTTGTCGTAATTGGTGTCAAGCCACTTAACGATGTTGTAGATAAGGTCGGCGCTGACGCTGGCCGAGGTGTAGTTGGCTCCGTAAGCTACCATGCCGATGGCCCCCTTGCCGACTCCAGTCTTAAGCTCGACGCCCGGTATGTAGTAGGCGTTGGCCTCAAGGAACCTCCTGGCGCCCTCGGGGTCCTTCTTGGCGTCTAGGGTTATCCACGCCCCGCCGCCCGGTGACGACATAACCTTCATAGCACCGGGAAAAAGTGGAGACGCAAAAATGACGTCGACCTTGCCGTCGATCAGGGCATCGAAGGAAGCGTCAACGCTGTTAACATTGTAGAAGACAACGTCATCTTTCTTGACCTGTGCCCAGGCAAGCAGTGAGTCGTAGTAGCGCATGAACGCCGGATCAAGGGTTATCAAGGCGAGGCGTGTTCCCTTTTTTATGTCCTGAGGTACCTTGATCGGGGAGTCTTTCTTGGTCATAAAGCCGGCTTCGATTTCGGCACCACAACCGAACATCCGTATCGGGAAGGCACCGGCTCCTCTCGTGGCGTAGGCGCCAGTTGCCATCGGGTAGTCCGGGCCGGAACCGCCATTGTTAAGCTCGCACTTGCCGGTCCTGAGCATGTCCATGGCGGCATCGACCCTTGCCTCACCCAGAACGGAGATTTTGGTGCCGGTGGCGGCGGAGAGGGCATTTGTCCAGGCAACAGTGGCGGCGTAACCGGCCGATGCTGTGCCGCCTAGAACTACGTAAGTAAGCGTAGCCGGCCACTTAAACGCCGCCGGCGAAGGCGCCGGAGCTGGTGCTGGAGCGGGTGATGGGGCAGGCGCCGGGGCCGGGCTGGGCTTTGGCGCCGGGGCTGGTGCCGGCGCGGTCTGACACCCGGCAGCAGCAAGGATGCCAATCAACATAATTGATATTACAGTTAATATCAGAACGCGCTGTTTCATTCAGTTCTCCTTTTCCAATTAGTCGACTTGATAGTAAAACGGCCGGTCTTATTTAATTATTTATTGTATTTAATACGTATTACCCCCGTCTTCTGCGTCGTTGATATATTAGCGTAGCTGAGCAAACCCGTTGTCCCGGTTTCGATACCGACAGCACCGAAGCATTCATAATCCAGGGAAGTAAGCCAATACCGGTATCTTCTGGTCTTTCTTATAGTTATCCCAGAAGTCGGTCCATGCCTTGTTTTCCGGGTTGACCGGTATGCCCCGGCTATCGGCCTGCTTGATGGCGTCGGCGTATGCCTTCTGGTATTTATCGAGCAAATCCACGTTATACTGCCATCTTTGCTGGTGCTTGTCTGTCCATAAGCCTTTTTCCTTGAGGTACTTTACCGCTCCCTCATGTATCGGAATGTACTGGAATTCGGCTAATCTAAGCAGGTTTTGGAGGGTTATTGATGCATTCCAGGGATGAGTGCCCTTAATCTTGTCATAGTTGACATCGAGCCATTTGGTGATATTGTAGATCAGGTCTTCGCTGACATCCTTAGTTGAAAAGTTGGCACCGTAGGCCACCATGCCAATGGCCCCTTTGCCGACCCCGGTCTTAAGCTCAAAGCCCGGAATGTAGAAGGACTGAACGGCAAGGAACCGCTTGGCACCCTCGGGGTCCTTCTTGGCGTCGAGGGTTATCCAGGCACCGCCGCCCGGTGACGACATTACTTTCATCGCGTTCGGCATCAATGGTGAGGCAAAGGCTATGTCAACTTTACCGTCAATGATAGCATCCAGTGCGGCGTCAGTGGTTGCATAGCTGGGGAAGACGACGTCATCAGGTGACACCTGACCCCAGGCAAGCAAAGCATTGTTATACCTCATAAATGCCGGGTCCTGTGTTACGTTTGCAATGCGGGTGCCCTTTTTAATGTCTTGAGGTGTTTTGATCGGCGAGTCCTTCCTGGTCATGAAGCCAGCCTCGATCTCGGCGGCGGCGCTCAAGGTGCGTACAGGGAAGGCACCACCTTCACGGGTGGCAAAATTACCGTTAGCCATCAGATAGTCAGGGCTGGTTCCACCGTTAGTTAAATCCGCCTTCCTTGTCCTTAACATCTCGGAACAGGTGTCAACCCTAATCTCTCCGAGCACAGAGATCCTGGTGCCGGTTTCCGCCGCCAGCAGATTGGTCCAGGCAACGGTAGCGGCATAACCCGGATTCGCTGAGCCGCCCATAACGACAGCGACCATTGAGGAAGGCCATTTGAACGTCGGAGCCGGTGCTGGAGCGGGTGATGGGGCAGGCGCCGGGGCCGGGCTGGGCTTTGGTGCCGGTGCTGGTGCTGGGGCTGGCGCTGGCGCGGTCTGACATCCGGCAGTCAGTAGCAGGGCGATAACCGACAGGGTAGCTATAGCAAATACAATCACGTTTTTCTTCATAATCTCCCTCGTCCTCCTACGCCTTAACCTTGATAATAAGGGCTCATGCCGGTAAGCGCATTAGCTTGTACTCTTTAGACGACCGTTCACCTCCTTATGATAGCCATCCAGAACCAGTATGTCCTGATGTACCGACGATGGTTATTTTTTGAATTGAGACGCCAGCTCTTCGAAATAGTCTCGTAGGTGGCGGTGGCCTATCGGCTCGCCCGTCATGTCCGGAGTGGTGAAAGCAAAGCACATGAAACGGAAAACCGAGAAAAGGTTGTAGTTGAAGGGACGCATCAGATCTGTTAAGAGGCGGAACTGCCAGATTGGTCTGTAGCTGATTTTAAGAGGTAACTTAA
The DNA here is from genome assembly GCA_034431935.1 of Dehalococcoidia bacterium. GTDB lineage: Bacteria > Chloroflexota > Dehalococcoidia > GIF9 > JBFMDU01 > JBFMDU01. Next base: position 4,455 of record DAOUCU010000032.1, read on the forward strand.
GAACATCAAACGCCATCTCGGTTACCTGTCGCCGGGTCATTATGTCTGGCCCGCCAACCTGGCGGAAAACGTTGCGGAATTTGGGGTCATTGAGATTCCTGGCAATTTCCTCCCCGAAGTCCAGCCCATGGAGCGGATTCATTTTTACTTCGGGGTTGCCGTAAATTGTTGCCCGATGCTTTCTGGCGACGCTATTAAAGACGTATGCCATGTCGTTGAAAAAACCGGTGGGGCGGTATATGGTATAACTCATTCCGGATTCTGCCACTGCCCGAGCCACCTTTTCTCGAGCCTCGGCGATAGGGCAGGTCTTCGCCATCTCCGGCCCGCCGGCGGTGGAGACGAAGATGAAGTGCTTCACGCCGGCGCGTCTGGCTTCATTAACGATGTTCATATTGGCGGCATAGTCCACTTCCCATATACCCGGCTTGCGCTGTGAAAGGTCGTGTACGCCGATGGAACTGAAAGCAACGTCAATGCCATCGCAGAGGCCATGAAGAGTTTCCGCCCGGGTAGCTTCGGCTTTGAAGACTTCGTCCGCCTGTTCCGGAATCTTTAGCCTGGCCGGATTGCGGGCAAGGCCGCGGACCCAGTGACCGCCGGCGCGTAACGAGCGAGCGACAGACCCACCGATGTATCCGGTGATACCAGCCACCATTACTCTCATCGCTGCGTAGCCCCCCTTCCTTACATCATAGTATTGCTATTCCAGCTAGTCAAGACGCATTATTCGGATGTCTGTTACAACGCTGGTATTGACTATGATAATATTTAACCGGTACTATTCGCAATACATGTTCATGTTAACATGTTAACACAGGGGGTGAATATGGGTAAACTTAACGACTCGCATCCGAACAACGATAGTTCCGCGGCCGGACCACTGGACGGTAAGCCGGGGATGGTACTGAAACCGGGACCGGCTGGCTGGTGGGACTCGGAGCGCGTATCGTGTCCGCGGGTCCTGCGGTTGCCGGATGGGAGGTGGAAGATGTGGTACTACGGACGCGACCCGTCTTTTGACCGGGAAATCAATATGCAGTCCGGCCGTGTTGGCCTTGCCGAGTCCCCTGATGGTTTCACATGGACCCGGGTACCGGGTCCCTTAACTATGGGTGCGGTGTTCGAGCCGTCAACCGGCGACCGCTTCGACAACGGGCACGTCGGTGTCACGGATATTCATTTTGTTGATAATGAATATACCATGTGGTACTACGGGGGAGACCAGAAATACATGGAACTGCCTTCGCCGCGGGGGGTAATGAAGCTCAAGGGTATGGAGATACGGATTGGGCGGGCCGTTTCGAACGATGGCATCAACTGGAAAAGGATAGACGGTCCCTACCGGGGTGCTGTTCTGGACCACGGTAACATGGGTGACTGGGATGCTCTCATGGTCAATGGACCCCAGGTTATTCGTGAGCCGGATGGGAGCTACCGTATGTATTATCACACCTACAATCCGGCCAGAGGGGGTTTTCTCATAGGGCTGGCTGTTTCCCGCGACCTCATGACATGGGAGAAGAAGGGCGTGCTAATCAGCCCGGGCCCGGCGGGCAGCTGGTATGAAATGGGTGGTTCCACCCACCATGTCCTTAAGGTTGAGGGGCAGTACCTGATGTTTTTCGAAGGGTTGGACAGGTCCATGCATTACTGTATCGGTCTCGCGACTTCATCGGACGGGTTGGCTTGGAAGGTGGAGTCCGAGCCGGTCTTCAGGCACTCGCCGCGTGGTTCTGGTGCCTGGGACGCGCTTGCTGTGGGAACACCATGGGTGGTACCGATGCCTGATGGAAGCTACCGCATGTACTATGTGGGTATGAACGAGGCCTCGCCAAGCGCCGGCGAACTGGGCGTGGCGGCCTGCATTGGTGTTGCTCTTTCTGACGGACATGATTTTCGAAAATGGCGGCGTTACGGAGAATAGACTCCAGGTAGGAGGCTCGAGGTTGTATTGAGTGGCGGTGTAATTTGATTTGATGGCCGGGAACTTTGCCCCGGAACTCTAGAGCCGTATTTTCCGCGGTGCTCGTCTGACATCAGTTAGACGGTACGGTACCGGCAAGGGCAACATACACTTCGCGTCGTGACAGATTATCGGTTTTCTCTGGTCTGACTTAGACGGACTATTTCTCTGACATCGTCCTGCGTCAGTCGCTGGAAGGCTGCGGGCCCGATTCCCCATGGGAAATACCAGTGTACCCACCAGTAGATCCGGCTGACAAAACCATGCCACGACCTTAGCAAAGATAGAAAGTCCTCTTTGCTTCCGATGCTGTCAATAGCCTTCAGCATCTCATCGGCATACTTGCCTAACGTATACTGACCGCCATATTGAATCATCGGACCAAAAGTGGAAGAGCGGCGGTAAAGGTCCTTACACTGCTCCAGGCTGTAGCTGGGATCCATCGCTGTCTGAATCTGCAGGCCCAGTACCTGCTCGGTGTACCCCATATAAAAAGCATAAAGGTGAACCCAGTGACCGAAGTACTGGTTGATGGAATACTTGCCGGCCTCAGAATGAGTGATGAGACCATAGTGGAAACGCAGAATCTCGTCCGGGCATTTGAAAGAAAGTTCTTCAGTGACACGGTCGAGTTCTTCTTTGAGTTTCTGCCAGGCTGATGACATTTTACGGGCACCTCATCATTCTTTTCGTTGCAGGGTGGCAATATTGATTTCTTTGGTGAAGAAATAGGCATCGCGCAACCTGTAGGACACGTCACGGAGTAAAGGTATGTGACTCGGTGGCACGAATCCGATACATGGTCCCCGGAAAGGTTCAGTAACGGTTCCGTATTTTAGGAGCAGTGTGCCCAGATTGCCGAGCGATATTATCGAACCGGCCGGCAGGTCAGGAAAAAATACGATTTTACCGGGTGGAGCTGGTGGCAATCCCTTGGGGTAAGGTATCTTGAACATCTCGCCAGCACTCATTGACGCTGCGAAGATGGCTCGGAAGGGCAGGCTCTGCCAGAAAGCTTCGCAAACTGACGGGACTTCCTGTTCATTTAGCTGCACCGGAACAGACGCTTGAAAATCAGGCCAGTAAATCTCGAAGAACCGCATAAGTCCTCCTCCGGACGCTTTAGCCCCAGCCTTTCAGCGCGAGTCTATTGATATCTGCAATTCTGCCCGCCACTTTGTCATGAAGCGATTGACCCGCCTGGTTGATAATCGCCGGGTTCCGGGCTACGAGAAACGGTGGATGCCCCGTCTCTCCGGTATCCTGCAGAATCTTGTAGATTGAATCAATCTCTTCGTCAGAATAAATGCCACGAAGAACGTGATGCATTGCCTTGAGCTTGAAATGGTCGGGGTAGCAGAAGAATGCGAAGGCCCTGTGCAACCACGAGGTGTACTCAGCGTAGCCGGGTTGGCCGCTCATTTCTTTGATAGTTGCCTTTGCTGCCTGGTAGCCGCAGGCAATGGCGCCCTGAATCCAGCTTTCCTGTGAAATAGCATCACCGACAATCAGCGTGTTACCTATCGCCGGGTTGCTGATGGTGGGCACCCTCTGATAGGCCGCCCACGCCAGTTTTCTGACAACACTGGCACGCGCGAACCAATGCCGGTATCTTGGATGATTCATGAACTTTTGAAGGGCAGCTTCATCGTTACACCCAATCTGACGCAGGTTGTCATTATCACGGGTGGCATACGGACTCATAGTGATGCCGCCGGAGCTGATACTGGGAATATTGAAGGACAGCCAGGAATTATTGTCCGGGATATCGGCATCGGCTTTGACGTTTTGCATGACAAAGTTCACCGTTTTAGCTTTACGGAATATGTTGCGGTCTTTGTTCAGGCCCAAACTCTCCACAACAGTCGAGTTTACACCATCGCAGGCCAGAAGACGCTTGCCTTCGACCATCCTCTCCCCGGATTTCTCCCTGACAGTCACCCGTACGCCATCGGAAGTGTTTTCAATGCCGGTGACAAGTGCCGATGTCCTCATTTCGACATTTGCCTTTTCAGCGGCTTCTGCCAGACTGCTCAGAATACAATCGCGAGAATAGAAAAACCCCCAGAGGTCGTTCTTGATGCTATAAACACGGTAGCCTGATGGAGAGAGATTAATAAAATTATAGTAAGGTACTATGGGCCCGGTGTAATCAACAGAAAAACCGGGCCCGAGGAAATTGAACCGGATGACAACCTTATCGTTACCAACAGCTACCAGACTCTTGCCGGTAAACAGCTGAACACTGACCGGCTCGATGTATTCATCCGGTACGATAAACTTCCAGTAGAATATTGAGGCGTCCGAGCGATGACCATCGCCGATATCAGCCTTGCGCTCGACGAGCACGGTCCTGAGGCCGCTTTCTGCGGCAAATCTCGCGGCAGTCAGGCCCGCCGGCCCACCGCCGACTATGACCAGGTCGTATTTCACAAGCCGTATTTCCTCAAGCTAACTGGGCGCACGGCGATTATTTAGCCGCCAGTTTCTTCCGCATACGCTCAATAGCTTCGATTTCCCACTCGGTTGGGTCGGTGCGCACGGTGGCTCCGCTTTTCAGCATACCCGGTTTGGGAGTCATTGCAACAACATGCTGGACTATGAAGGGGGTCTTGACCAGCGCGTCAATCTGCCCCATGAAGTTGCCGCGGAAGGCCATTGCCCAGATTACGTCATGAGGGTCGTAAGGGTTGATGTCCGGGCCCACAACCACAGTGGCGCCCTGCCCGGTCTGTTGACGCAGTCCATAGCGGAGCGTATTGAAAATTCTCTGGCCGTAATCTTCGATAGGTTTCCCTTCGGCGTCTACCTCAGTCTGGACCACCGTCATGCCGAAACCTCCGATCGAGGCGACATCTTTGATCTTGAATCCGCAGTTCCTTAAATACATGATGCCGTCAATTTCAGTTGCCGTGATGGCAAGACCGATGTGGACGCCCTCATGACCATTAAGGCTGCCGCTCGAGGAGAAGGTGGCGTCTATCCACCACGGGTCTTTGCGGTGGGTGATGGTCTTGACGCGGAACATCGGCCAGTGTGCGTCGCCAATCATCAGGCCGATCGCCAGGTCTTCTCCGAATGGCGGGGTAACATAATCCTCAGGCAGCATCTCGCCTTCAATGATCCACTCGGCATCGGCCGGCACCATTAGACCGGGTATTGTCTCAGACTCTACCAGACGGACCGGTTCACCACGCAAACCACCGAGTATCTCATACTCGTCGCCCATTTCCGGCCACTGGATTGTCTTCAGAGCGGCGGTAAGGTGCATATCGGGTGGAATACCGTACACAAAAACACACGGCATTGGCTTGTTCTGGGCTCGATAATAGTCGTAGAAAAATCGTCCCGCATTGCCCTGGAAGGGTCGGTATTTGCGTGATACAGTGCAGAAGCCGTATCGCTTGACTCTGTCTTCAGGTGATGGTGTTGCCGGGTTAGCGTTTTCCCACTCAAACTGACCCCATCTCGTCTTGGCAAGGCCGTGTGACTTTGAGTCCGGATCATAGGTAATCCAGGTACCGTTGCAACCGGTCCACAGACATTGGTTGAACTCCACCCATATTCTCGGTATATCACGGCGCAAGTCTATCTCGTTTTCAGGAATCGTGACCTGCTTGCAGGATGCCTGTGACTTCGGAACAACCACCGGTCTTATCCGGTTGCTTGACATCTTACTCAATTTGGCACAGAACTCGTCCTTGTTCTTGACCCCTATACCGCGCAGTACGCGCTCACGATTGGGGAAAGGGTTGACGATGACAGGAATATCCGGCCTGTTATCAATCGGGCTTTCAACTAGAGCTGTTGGCTTTTCCGGCAAGCTGTGCAGGTAACGGGCCAGAGCGCGAACCTCGGTCTCGGGTATTTTACCCGGAATGTTGTTGCCGATATCAACGATATTGTTGTAATCACCGCATTTGATAGGCTTCTTAATTCTGATTGCCCGTCCCTCTTTCTCTTCATCGAAGAACCAATCGCGATAGGTTTTATACGGATACGGCATGCTTTACCTCCTTAACATCGCCTTTGACGGCGTTGCTACTGAACCTGCTTTGCTGGACGTACTACGGTGCTGGCCAGGACTTAACCGTCAGCATGGTTATCCTAGAACAGCCAACAATATGGTTGCAGATAAGACTCGTTGCGTGGTCTCCCGGATGACCCATCGTTATTTTGCGAAGATTGCAGTACCAGAGACGCTCTACCGTACTGAATGATATCCGGTTCACCAGAATTCCGCCCTGCGCCTGCCGTCTGAGATGTTCCGAAAAGTGTTGTACGGTAGATACTAGCCGCACTATCCGTACCCAGGGACGAATCAGAGGGTGGCATTTGCCATTACTCCATATCTTCCCGTTGCGACACAGGGTAAAGTGGCACCGGTAATACTGGAATCAACGCTGAATCATGCGGTTGAAGGATCAGTCCCAGCATATCCACAAGCAGGTCACCGGGCTAAATCCCTTGAGAATTATAGGTTTAGTCTCAGGCGGTGTCAATAAAAACCAATGCTAAGGAGAAAATCATCCGCGTCAATGTCAGACAGGTACTCAAGGTTCACGTTGGGTGGCACGCCGTGGCGGCCTCAATACTGGAGGAGGAATAGCTTTCTTCGTGCGGATGGAACGGATTAAACTAGCCCTGGCGTTGGGGAAGAATAAAGCCATCAGTGTTAGCATGATTTGTCCGAGTGGCGGAGTGCAGTTATCCGGTTTTGCCGTACGGTGGAATGGCTTCCGCTGCACGGGCGGAAGGCAAGGGAACGGCCAGGGGCTGGTGATAGTCAGGCACCGGCCAGCCGTGAGCCCGGCGCTGGATGAGCCGCCAGACCGCGCCGTGCCTTTTCATCTCGTAGCCGGTGCCCATCAGGTATCCTTCTTCTACCGGCTCGGTGTGCAGGTAACCGGCACGGCGCGCCTCCTCGACCAGGGCTTCCCCTCTGTCGCTCCGGACGATTATGACCGACCAGCCCATGGCCCCGGGCTTCATCTCGGGGTGGTAGAAGTCGCCTACCGCCACATCCGCCAGCTCATTCGGGTAATCGAGGCACATCAGGCAACGGTCCCGGAAGAAAGTGGTGCCGTATCCCATCAAGGTCATCGGGGAGGGGCCACGACCCGACCATCTTTCAGGGTCACCTGGAACCGCCCCGGGTAGGGGCCGCCCCGGAATTCCAGCTTTGCTACCTGGTCGAGGGGAACATCGCAACCTTCGACAATCATGTGCTCGGTGCCGATATGAGGTGAGTCCACGCCGCAGAAAAGGCCAATGCCGAACTTGACTGCCGTT
>DAOUCU010000033.1:0-4386 GCA_034431935.1 Dehalococcoidia bacterium
CGAGGGGAAGGTGAAGCGTGTTACCGAGGGTGAGATTTTCAAGTATTGGGCAGGGGGGTAGGTGATGAAGAGGGAAGACGGCTTTGAAGGGATAAAGAAGCGGGTCAGCGGCCTCAAGCTTGTCTACAGGAAGCATCCACAGAAAGAATTGCTGATAGCTTTGCCCAATCCTAATCCGGGGAAAGCTTATGAGATCGAGGCGGTCAGTCCGGAGTTCACATCACTGTGCCCGCTGAATCCCGGCCAGCCCGATTATGCTACGGTTACCATCCGGTATGTGCCGGATGAAAAAATTATTGAGCTGAAGTCGCTCAAGTTTTATTTGACCAGTTACCGTACGGCGGAGGTATTCTTTGAAGATGCCACCAACCGGATACTCGACGACCTGGTTGAATTGATTAAGCCGAAGAAGATGGAGGTGGTGGCTGACTGGAATGTCCGCGGAGGAATCGCGGTGACGGTGCGGGCAAGCTACCCGTAAGGTATTCGCTTCTTCAGGCAGCTTCGCGCTTTGTTCCTGTGATGATGGTGTAGAATCTAAGACATCGTGACGTAACATACAGAAGAAGGAGGGCGAACTCATGGCGACCAAGATTGGCATCAACGGTTTCGGGCGGATTGGCAGGCTGGCACTCCGGGTGGTAATGGAACGGTATGGGGGTAAGGTCGAAGTGGCTGCGGTCAACGACCTGACCGACGCCAAGACCAATGCCCATCTTTTCAAGTACGACAGCACCTATGGTGTCTTCCCGGGCGATGTCAGCGCCACCGCCGATTCGATGATTATCGGCGGTAAGACGGTAAGAGTGCTGGCCGAGCGTGACCCGGCCAAGATACCGTGGCGCGACTACGGGATTGATCTGGTCATCGAGTCCACCGGGCTTTTTACCGATGCTGCCAAGGCGGCGGCGCATCTCCAGGGTGGTGCCAAAAAGGTCATTATCTCGGCTCCGGCCAAGGGCGAAGACGTGACCATTGTCCTCGGTGTTAACGACGATAAGTACGACCCGGCCAAACACAGGATCATTTCCAATGCCTCCTGCACCACCAACGGCTTCGCGCCGGTGGTCAAGGTTCTGCACGATAATTTCGGCGTTGTCAAAGGCCTGCTTACCACCATCCATGCCTACACCAATGACCAGCGGCTTCAGGATATGGCCCACAAGGATCTGCGTCGGGCAAGAGCCGCCGCGGCCAACCTGGTGATCACGACAACGGGAGCTGCGAGGGCGGTCTCTCTGGTGCTTCCCGAATTGAAGGGGAAGCTTGACGGCATAGCCCTGCGGGCGCCGGTGCCGACCGTTTCCGTATGTGACTTTGTGGCCCAACTGGCAAGGGAGGTTACTGCCCAGCAGGTCAACGACGCTTTCAAGGCGGCGGCTGCGGGTAAGCTGAAGGGTATTCTGCAGTACTGCGACGAGCCGCTGGTCAGTTCGGACTTCCGCGGCAACCCCTACAGCTCGATCTTCGATGCTGAAAGCACGATGGTCCTTGGCGGCAACATGGTGAAGGTTTTCGCCTGGTATGACAACGAATGGGGATATGCATGCCGTCTGATTGACCTGGTCAACCTGGTGGCGAGCAAAGGAATATAGCCAATATCCCTTTTCCTCCGGTTCCTTTCAGCGGGGGCAGCGAGGAGTAATGAGGGGCATGCGAGGCGAGCTTCCGAGACGGCTTTTCCACGGTTTTGGCAGCCTGGCGATTGCGATAGCCGGTCTGGTCGTGCCGGACCATCTGTTTTTACCGCTTCTCATTGCTGCGGCCGTGGCGTTTGTCGGGCTGGACACTGCAAGGTTTTTCAGCCGCAGGGTGAACCGGTGGTTTCTTAGAGTATTTCGTGTTTTGATGCGTGACCGGGAGACATCTAGAATCACCGGTGCCAGCTATGTGGTACTGGGGGCAGTGCTTGCCTTCTTGCTCTATGGTAACGTGGTCGGGGCGATGGCAGTCAGCTTTTTGGCGGTTGGCGACCCGGTGTCCGGCGCAATTGGTGGCAAATGGGGTGGTCTGCTCACACGCAAGAAGAGTCTGGCCAGCAGTGTCGGGTGTCTGGCCGTGTGTCTTGCGGTTGCGGCGGTATTTGCCTGCGGCCTGGGGTTTCCTATCGGGGCAGCTGGTATCGGCGCGTTCTTCGCTGCGGTTGTTGAATCATTGCCCCTGCCGGTTGACGATAACCTCACCATACCGGTGATTTCTGGCGGCGCGGCGACGCTGGCGCAATTGCTTTGCGCCGGTTAGTCGGGATGCGTAAATTTACGATAGAGTTTTCATATCCAGCACACAGGCCAGTTTTTCTGTGTGTGAATCAGGGCGCTCTCAGGCGCCCAGATTTCCTGTCCGGAACGGTGTGATGCCTGCGCCTACGATTTTCTTTCTGCCCGACATAATTCTCCTTTGGGCGGGGCGGCATAAAGAGTATAATTGGGGCAGGACTGATACAGGCCACTCACCAGCCTTTCTGGGTGAAACGGGTTTTGATGGCTGCACAGGTATTCTATCGTAAGTGGCGCCCCCAGACCTTCTCGGAAGTCTCCGGGCAGGAGCATGTTACTCAGACCCTGCGCAACGCGCTCAGTACGGGTCGAGTTGCCCATGCCTATTTGTTCTGCGGGCCACGCGGTACCGGTAAGACAAGCACCGGCCGCATCCTGGCTAAGGCGGTGAACTGCCTGAGCCCGGTCCAGGGTGAGCCGTGCGGCAAGTGCGATATATGCCGGGCTTTCGCCGAGGGGCGTCTGCTCGATGTCATTGAAATAGACGCGGCCAGCAATCGCGGTATTGACGAGATACGCGACCTGCGGCAGAAGGTAAGCTATGCACCGAATGTCGCCCGCTATAAGGTCTACATTATTGACGAAGTACACATGCTGACCGAGGCGGCTTCGAATGCTTTGCTTAAGACGCTTGAAGAACCGCCGTCACACACCATTTTTATTCTGGCGACAACCGAGCCGCACAAGGTCTTACCGACGATTCTTTCCCGGTGTCAGCGTTTCGACTTCCGGCGAATTGCTCAATCGGCGGTGGTCAAGCGGCTGTCTGTAATTGCCGAGAAGGAAGGTATTACCATTTCCGACGAAGGGCTCCGTCTGGTGGCCCGGGCGGCCACCGGCAGTTTGCGTGACGCCGCTAACCTCCTGGAACAGCTCGTGGCTTACTACGGAAAAGACATTGAACTGACTCAGGTGCGCGAGATGCTTGGTGTCACCGGAGATGTGCGGGTCAAAGAGCTGGCGAGACAGGTGCTGGGCCACGATACCGCCGCCAGTCTACAGACGGTATCCAGTGTCAACCGCGATGGTCTCGATTTGCGCCAGTTCAATCGTGAGCTGGTGCAATACCTCAGGGACTTGCTCCTGATTAAGTCGGGTTCGGAGGAGGCGGTTGATGTTACTGCTGAGGACCTGACTGAAATGAAAAAGCTTGTCGCTCCGGTTGCACCGGAGCGTTTGCTCAAAGTCGTCCGTATCTTCAACGATGCTGACCTGCGGCTGGACAGCTATTCTGCCCTGCCGCTGGAACTTGCAGTAGTGGAAAGCACTATTGGTGAGGAAGGAACGGTTGTTATGCGGCCGGTCAAGCCGGCAGAGGCGCCCGCCAGACCGGAGCCATTCAGGGCAAAGGTCGTATCGCCGGGGAGGTCAGCGACGACGGTGCCGCCAACGGGAACGGCGGTGAAGCCGGTGGAGGAAATGCCGGCCAAGGCCGCGGAGCCGGCCAAGGCTTCGACCGATGGTAAGATTAACATTGAGTATCTTAAACAGCGATGGAAAGATTTTGTCGAGTCGTTACGCGGGGTGGGTTCGAGCGGCAACATGGACGCCTTCCTGCGCAGCGCCTGCGAGCCGCTTGAAATCGAGGGTGACACGATAACACTGGCGTTCTTCTACGATTTTCATAAGGCCAAGGTGGAGGACCCGAAGTACCGTTTTCTGGTGGAAAAGAAGCTGGCTGAGGTCTTTGGACAGCCTTACCAGATAAAATGTGTCCTCAGGGAGAAGGCGAAGAGGGAATCATCGAATTCTGACGAGGACAACTACATGGCCAGGGCAGCCATGAAAATGGGGGCCCGCATTGTCAATAAAAGGCCGATAGTGGAGGGTCAATGAACAGGAACATAATGCGCCAGGCGCAGGAACTGCAGGCACGTCTGGCCAAAGCACAGCAGGAACTGGCTGAGGCGAGCGTGGAAGGTACAGCCGGAGGTGGCGTGGTGACGGTGATGATGGACGGGCAGCAGCGCGTCAGAGCGGTCAGGATATCGCCCGATGTGGTAAAAGCCGGGGACGTGGAGATGCTCCAGGACCTGATTATGGCCGCGATTAATGAAGCGACACGCAAGTCGCAGGAACTGGCTTCGAGCCGTCTGAGCGCCCTTACCGG
>DAOUCU010000034.1:0-11901 GCA_034431935.1 Dehalococcoidia bacterium
ATGGACTGCTTCCGCTGCGGGGTCTGCTGCCACAGCTACCAGCCGTGCCTCAGCCTCAAAGAGGCACGGGCACTTGCCGACTGGCTCGGTGTGAGTTTCGGCGAGTTCAAACGGCAGTACGCCGACCCGCGCTGGCCGGGAAGCCGCAACCTGCTCCTGCGGAAAGAAGGTGATTCCTGCGTCTTCCTGGAGTGTCTCGACGGGCACCTTACCGGATGCCGTATTTACCGGGCAAGGCCAAGGGCATGCCGCGAATGGGAAGCGGCCGTTACCAAACGCGAGTGCCTCGAGGGCCTCAGGCTCCGGGGGCTCAGTATCGGCACCGATGGCAGAATTATCGGCCCGGCACGGGCTGTGGACGAGTTCAACGCCTTTATGAAGTCCCTCTCGGGTACTACCTGACCCGCACCCGCACATAAAGGTCGCCGGGCGGGTTGCCGGGCAGTCCCATGCCCTTAAGCCGTATCCTCATCCCATCAGTCGTCCCCGGCGGCACTTTAATCATGAGGCGGGTCCGCCGGCCGCCCCTGTCGTATTCGACCTTCTTCTCACAGCCTGAAGCCGCCTCGGCCGATGAGACCGTTATCTGCTGATACAGATTCAGGTCCACCGTCTGAGTAACGGCCGCCCCGGGAAAAAGCCGGCGAATTAGAAACTTCAGCGCACCGCCGAGAATCCGCTCGCCTATACCCGGTCTCCTCGGCGCGGCATAAGCCGGCGACTGCTGAGCGGGTCCGCCAAAGCTGTTGAATACAACGCCGCCGGGGCCGAAATTGATGACAAAGGCACGCCCTGAAAAGAATGTCTGGTTAAGGAAGTCGGAATCGAACCTGAGGCCGCCCTGGGCGAACATCCGCGCCAGGTCCTGCATCACGGCCGGGTTTGAAAAGAAACTGCGGAGAATATCCTCCCGGCTGTAGTGAAACCCGCCTTGGCCGGGTGCGTAGCCGGCCCCGGCAAGACCGGCCCTGCGCCAGGCGTCATACTCACGCCGCTTCACCGGATCGCTGAGGACACCGTAGGCTTCGTTAATCTCCTTGAAGCGCTCGGCGGCCTCGGCCTCATGCCCCGGATTGCGGTCCGGATGATGTTCCAGAGCAAGCCGGCGGAAGGCTTTCTTGATCTCATCCGGACCGGCATTCTCGGGAACGCCGAGGATGCGGTAGTAGTCTCTGGACCGGTTCATCGGGTACCGCTATCAACCGGGCGCCGCTTGTAAACGCGGAAGACCGGCTCCCCGCTTACCTTGAAGCATTCGGTACAGCCGCCGCAGTCCTCAGGGCGTACCTCCTCCACATACACTTCAAAACCCATCTCACGGTACATTTCGGTAACGCGCCTGAGGTGGTCGCCGCCGCTGATGCTGGCAAGCTCCCAGCCCTCACGCCGGTCCTGCGGAGCGCCAGACTGGTTCATACGTTGAACAGAATTGTGACCACGTCGCCGTCCTGGACGACATAATTCTTGCCCTCAAGACGCAGGACCCCGCGTCTTCTGGCCTCGGCCATCGACCCGCACTCCATCAGCTGGGTGAACGGGACTACCTCAGCACGGATGAAGCCGCGCTCAAGGTCGGAATGTATCTTGCCGGCGGCTTTAACCGCGGTAGTGCCTCTGGGAATTGACCAGGCCCTCACCTCGTCGGCACCGACCGTCAGAAACGAAATCAGGCCGAGCAGGCCGTAGGACAGCTTGACCATGCGTGCCAGGGCCGCCTCACCCAGCTTCAAGTCCCTGCGGAATATTTCGGCGTCATCGTCGCTCATCTCGGCCAGATCCATCTCGAGCTTGCCGCAAAGGGCAACGATGGCAAACTGCGGATAGGGATACAAAGCCCGTATCTCCGACTCGAGTGCCGCCGCCTGTTCAAGCTGACTTTCGCCGATATTCAGCACCACGAGTGTCGGCTTGGCGGTCAGAAACTGGTAAACGGACAGCGCCTTCACCTCCTCAGGGCTGAGGGGCTGGCGGTAAACAGGTACCTCACTCTCAAGTCCTGACTTGATCCGGTTGAGCAATTCTTGCTCCCTCAGATACGGGTCCCTCTCAGAACCTTTAGCCGCCTTGAGCGACGATTCCAGCTTCTGAAGACGCCGCTCGATGATGGCCAAATCCGAAAAGGCCAGCTCCAGACCGAGAATAGCGATATCACGCCCGGGATCGATGCTGTTTTCGATATGCGGGACGTTATCGTCGGGGAAGGCGCGAATGACCTGGACCAGCGCATCTGCCCGGCTGAGCTGATTGAGGAATACTCCGCTGATACCCTCGCCTTTGCCAAATCCCTTTGGAGCCGCGGCAACATCCACGTATTTTATTTCGGCCGGCACCACTTTCTGGGGCTGGAAGATCCTGGCCAGTGCCTGCAGGCGCTCATCTGGCACTTTGGCCACGCCGATGTTGGCGTCCCTGCTGGCGGCATGGGCACTTACCTGAGCCCGGCCGCGGGTCAGGGCATTAAAGATGGTGGTCTTACCGCTCTTCGGCAGACCAACGATGCCTATTTCCACGTCCTTCTGTGCCTTTCAGCCTGCTGCCCCAATCTTACCACAAGCCCGGCTGTGGCATGATAACGTGCTACAATGGTGTAGGTAACCGCGCATATTGACGAAAAGATGCCAGCGAAACCAATCACCATTCTCTATGGGCCCGACGCCCTTACCCGGCATGAAAAGCTCAGGGAACTGAAAAGGCAACTCGGCCCGGATGACACTCTCGCCGGCAATGTGACCGAGCTTGATGGCCGCCAGCTCAGACTGGCAGAGCTGCGGGACGTCTGCCACGTCCTGCCCTTCTTCGGAGGCCGGCGCATGGTCATAGTGTACGACCTGCTCAAGCGCTTCGAATCGCCCAAGCCTGGCGCGGGGCAACCGCCAAAGAAATCAAAAAGTGCGGCTGACCTCGAAGAATGGAGGGGCCTGGCCGCCTGCGCCGCCGAAATGCCGCCGACCACCACCCTTGTTCTGGTGGACGACGAGGTGAAGGACAGCCCTTTGCTGAAGATACTGGCCCCGGTGGCTGAAGTCATGGCTTTTCCCGCACCCACCAGGGATAGGGTGAAATCGTGGATTAGGGAGCGATTATCCAGGAACGGCGTCGCAATTGCCGATGACGCGGTCAATCTTATTGAGGAGATGGCCGGCACCGACCTCTGGGCCATCAGTAACGAAATTGACAAACTTATGAGCTACTGCGCCGGGCGGGACATCACCGCCGCCGACGTCCGGCTGATGGTCAGCCACAGCCGCGAGGAGAACATTTTCGCCCTGGCCGATGCCATCCTCGAAGGCCGGACAAACGTAGCCCAGCGCTCCTTCGCCCGCATCGTCCAGGAAGGCACCGAACCTCTGGCAGTCATCGCCATGGTGGCACGTCAACTGCGGCTGACGGTCCGGGCCAAGGCTATCGGTACCAGGACTCCTCTGCCTGAAATAGCCGGCAAGCTGGGTATTGCACAATGGCAGGCGAAAAGGGCCGCCGACATGGCAAACCGTTTTACGCTGGCCCGGCTCAAGCTGGTGTATCAGAAACTCCTCGATGCCGACCTGGCCATGAAGACCGGCCGCTACCATCCCGATGACCTGGCTGTGGTCTGCCTTATCGGCGACCTGGGCACCGGAAAAATTCTCGACAAGACCCAGGCCTTCGGCTAGAATGAAAAGAGACCTTATTCGGGTTGACTGAGGGCACCTGCTGATGAACCGCGTCCTCGCACTCATCCTGGCCGGCGGCGCCGGCGAACGGCTCAGCGTTCTGGCGGCTGAGCGCGCCAAGCCGGCCGTCCCCTTTGGGGGGAAGTACCGCATCATCGATTTTGTTCTCAGCAACTGCGCCAACTCCGGCCTCCGCAACGTGGCCGTACTGACGCAGTTCAACCCGCGCTCGCTTGCCCAGCACATCGGCATCGGCCGGCCCTGGGACCTCGACCGCTCCACCGGCGGCGTCGTCCTCCTCCAGCCCTACCTGAGCCGCACCGAACGTGACTGGTACAAAGGCACGGCCGACGCCGTATACCAGAACCTCTATTTTGTTGAAGAGCAGAAGGCTGACGAGGTGCTCATCCTGGCCGGCGACCATATCTACATCATGCGCTATGACTACATGGTCAACGCCCACCGCTCGCGCGGCGCCGACATCACCGTCGGCGTTACGGAAGTGCCCGAATCCGAAGCATCGCGCTTCGGCATCGTTACCCTGGACCGGAGCGAGCGGGTCGTCGGCTTCCAGGAAAAGCCCAAAGAACCCAGGAGCAACCTGGCTTCCATGGGCATATACGTCTTCAATAAGAGTGTGCTTATCAGCTGTCTCGAGAAAGGCGCTCAGAAAAACGCTTACGACTTCGGCAAGGACATTATTCCGGCCAGTATCGGCAAATACCGTATTTTCGGCTACCGCTTCAACGACTACTGGCGGGATGTCGGGACTATCGAGTCCTACTGGCAGGCCAACATGGACCTCATCGTCGACCTTCCCGACCTCAATCTTTACGGCCCGGACTTCGACCTGCGCACCGTCCCCAGGAACCTGCCACCGGTCAAGCTCGGCCCGAGAGCGCATGTACTCCGCAGTCTCGTCTCCGATGGCTGTATCATAAACGGGAGGGTGGAGAACTCGGTACTTTCACCCTCGGTATATGTCGAGGAAGGGGCCGTCATCCGCGACTCCATCATTTTCGAGGACGCCACCATCGAGCGTGACGCAGTAATCAACCGCTCGATTATCGACAAGCAGGTCTGGATAGGCGACGGCGCTCAGATAGGTTACGGCGACGATACCACGCCAAACCAGGAAGACCCCCAGCTTCTGGCCAGCGGCCTCACCCTAATCGGCAAGGGCGCCAAAGTGCCGAAGGGCATCAAAATCGGACGCAACTGCAAGATTGGCTGCTGGGTTGAAGAGGACGATTACCCCTCTGATTTTATCGCCAGTGGTTCGAGCGTGGACAAGAAAGTACCGCGCCGTCACCAGATGTAACGCATCATGAGAGCCGGCGCCTTCACCTTCGTCCTGCACAGCCACCTGCCGTACTGCCGCAACGCCGGACGCTGGCCGCACGGTGAAGAATGGATTCACGAAGCCGCCTCCGAAACCTACCTCCCACTGCTCAACGCCCTGTATGACCTTGCCGGCGAGGGCATCCCGTTCAAACTGACCATCAGCCTGACGCCGGTCCTGGTCGAACAGCTCGCCGACCCTCTTATCCGGTCGCATCTGGACGAGTTTCTTAAAGACAAACTCAACCGGGCGCGGGACGATACCATCCGTTTTCGCACCGCCGGGGACGAACACCGTACCTATCTCGCCCACCTGTATTTTGACCGCTACCGGCGGCTCATCGACAGCTACCACGAACGGTTCGGCGGTGATATTGTCGGCGCTTTCCGCCGCCTCCAGGACGACGGCTGCATCGAAATCATCACCAGCGCCGCGACGCACGCCTACCTGCCGCTGCTCGAGCGCGACTCATCAATCCACGGTCAGCTCAAGACCGGCTTCGACACCCATCGTCGCCATTTCGGGCGGAAGGCTTCGGCAGTCTGGCTGCCCGAATGCGGCTACCGGCCCGGCTTCTACGCAAAACACGATGGTCGTGATTACGTGAAACCGGGTCTCGAGATATTCCTCGAGGAACTCGGCCTGAAATGCTTCTTCAGCGAAACGCATACCATCGAGGGCGGCCAGCCGGTCGGCAAGGCCGCCGGCGAAGCCATTGGCCCGTATGCCACCATCCCGAGACGTTACTCGATACCCGCCGGTCAACATGCCCCACCGACCCTCCGCACCACCTACCTGCCTTACTACGTCCAGGACACCGGCGTCGCTGTTATCGGCCGCAACAACCGCACCGGCATGCAGGTCTGGTCTGCTGAGTGGGGCTATCCCGGAGACTTCAACTACCGTGAGTTCCATAAGAAGGACGGCGTTTCCGGTCTCCAGTACTGGAAGGTCACCGGCGCCGGCGTTGACCTCGGCTTCAAAGAGTATTATGAGCCGTTCCAAGCCCAGCGCAGGGTCGCCGAGCACAGCGCGCATTTCGCCACCCTGGTCGAGCAACTGCTGGTCGAGTTTTACCAGCAGACCGGCCGGTTCGGCATTATCAGCGCCGCTTACGACACCGAGCTCTTCGGCCACTGGTGGTTCGAAGGTATTGACTGGATCAGACAGGTGCTCGACCGTCTCGCCCGGAGCGAGCTGGTGGAGCTGACCACGGCCAGTGAGTTCATCCGCCTGCGGCCGCCGGAGGACTGCCTGGCTCTGCCGGAAAGCTCCTGGGGCGCTGGCGGCGGCCATTTCACCTGGAACAACGCGGACACCCGCTGGATGTGGCCGATAATCAATGCCGCCGAGGTCAGGATGGAACAGCTTGTGGCAAAACGGAGCGACGCCCGCGGTCCCTTGAAAGAGGTCCTGGACCAGGCGGCCCGCGAGCTTCTCCTCCTCCAGTCAAGCGACTGGCCTTTCCTCATCACCACGGGACAGGCCCGTGAGTACGCCACGCGCCGCTTCCAGGAGCACGTTGAGCGCTTCAACGAGATGGCGGCTCTGGCCGAACCGGGCACAATTGACGATACCGGCATCAGCCGGTGCCGCCAGCTGGAAGCGCTCGACAACCCGTTCCCCGATATCGACTACCGCGTCTTCACCAATCGCGAGCGCTACCTCAAATCATGAGGATACTCTTCGCCGCCGCCGAGGCCTCACCCCTGGTCAAGGTTGGCGGGCTGGCCGATGTCATCGGCTCCCTGCCACAAGCCCTGGCCGACCTGGGCCACGAAGTCAGGACCGTAATACCCGCCTACACCTGCCTTCCCGCTCAAAGCGGCCATCCGCAGGGCACCCTTTCCCTGACCGTACGCCTGCCCAACCGGACTGAGAGCGCCTCCGTCCGATTGATTACCCTCGACGACGGTCGGAGCTTCTACCTTATCGGTGATTCCGGCCTTCTCTGCGGGCCGCAGGTATACACGGACAATGATTCCGGGCGTTTCCTCCTTTTCTCCCGGGCCGTCTTTGACCTTTTACCGCGGCTTGAATGGCAGCCGGACATAGTCCACTGCCACGACTGGCATACCGCGCTGACGCCGATGTGGCTCAGGTATTCGGACCTTCCTTGCGCTTCGGTCTTCACCATTCACAACCTCGCCTACCAGGGCACCGTAAGCCGGGACTTTCTAAAAGACAACGGTCTCAGCCGGTTCTGGGAAGCTCTACCGGCTGACGCACCTGTTCTGCCGCCCAGTTTCATGGCCCAGGGCATATTCTGTGCAAATGCCGTCACCACCGTCAGCGAGACCTACGCCCGGGAAATCACCACCCCGGAGTTCGGCGCCGGCCTTGACGGCCTCATCCGCTACCGACAGAACGATCTTACCGGCATCATCAACGGGCTCGATACGCAGGAATTCAACCCGGCCACCGACCGACGTCTTGCCGCCAGATATGACAGGAACCGGCCTGAAGGCAAACTCGCCAACAAGCTTGCGCTCCAGCGGCGGCTCAATCTGACCGAGAACACCGAAACGCCGGTCATCGGGATGGTCTCGCGCCTCGATGAACAGAAAGGATTCGACATCCTCGAACCTGCCGTCGACCGACTGTGCTCACGGGACATCCAATTCGTCGTTCTCGGCCGCGGACGTGAGCGCTACGAGACCCTGATAAAGGGTGCCGCCGCCAGGCACCCGGGCAGAATTGCCGCCATCGTCGATTTCGCCGAAGATCTGGCGCCGCTGGTCTATGCCGGATGCGATATCTTTCTTATGCCGTCAAAGTTCGAACCGTGCGGACTCGGTCAGATGATAGCAATGCGCTACGGCGCCGTGCCGGTGGTCCGGCGCACCGGGGGGCTGGCCGATACCGTCCCCGAAGTCAACGACGCCCTCAGTGAAGGCCGCGGCTTTGTCTTCGATGATTACCACCCTGACGCCCTAATGGCGGCACTTGACCGTGCCCTTGCCGCCTATCACCGCAGGGATGCCTGGAACGGTCTGGTAAGGCGTATAATGGGCGTGGACTTTTCCTGGCACAACTCGGCTCTTAAGTATGAGACCGTATACAGAAAGGCACTGGAGACAGTACAGCATGCCCGAAGCTGATAAACGACTGGCCCTCGGCATTGACCTCGGCGGCACCAAGATTCTGGCGGCGCTGGCGACGCCGGAGGGGAACATTGTTTCACAGGTAACCATCCCGACCATGGCCAAGAGCGGGCCGGACGCGGTTATCGAGCGGATGCTTTCGGCGGCAGAGCGTGCAGTGAAGCCTGGCAACGTGAGACCATCCCGGCTCGCTGGCATTGCCCTGGCGATAGCCGGCATTATTGACATTCGCCACGGAATCGTCACCACCTCTCCAAACCTGCCCGGCTGGAAGAATATTCCGCTGCGGGACGAGGTTGCACGCAGGCTTGGTGCCGCTACCCGGCTTGTCAATGACGCCGATGCCGCCGCCCTGGGAGAAAATCGTTTCGGCGCGGGACGGGGCGCCAGGAATATGGTCTACATCACCGTCAGCACCGGCATCGGCGGCGGAATCATCATCGACGGCAACCTCTACTCCGGCGCCAGCGGCTGTGCCGGCGAGTTCGGCCATATGACCATCGACCCCGACGGACCGAAGTGTGCCTGTGGCCGCAATGGTTGCTGGGAGGCGCTCGCATCGGGTTCGGCCATCGCCCGGGAAGCGAGGCGACGGCTCGCCGCCGGTGAGCCGAGCCTCCTCAGCCGCACACACTCAGCGCGTGCTGTCACCGCGGAGACTGTCGGCGAGGCCGCGGTAAAGGGTGACCGGCTTGCTATCGAAGTTATCACGACTGCCGGCCGGTACCTCGGCATCGGACTGGCCAATATCATCAACATCTTCAACCCCGAAACCATAGTCATCGGCGGCGGCGTTTCCAACCTCGGAGAAAGGCTCCTGACTCCGGCCCGCAGGGTCATACGCCAGCGTGCCTTCAACCTGCCGCTAAGCGCGGTACAGATAGTACGGTCACAAGTCGGGGCCGCAGCGGGCGCGCTCGGGGCCGCCGCACTGGTCTTCGATGAAGCCGTAAAGGGGCAAAGGCCATGATTTACTGGGCGCCGCTTTTCCATTTCTATCAACCACCGACCCAGACACGCGACATTCTGAAAAAGGTCAGCAACGAAAGCTACCGTCCTCTGCTCGATGTCATTGAAAGCTATCCCCACGCCAGGGCTACGGTCAACATCAACGGCGTCCTTACTGAAATGCTCGCCGAATCGGGATACTCCGACGTTCTCGACAAGCTCCGGGAGCTGGCCATGGGCGGCCAGATTGAGTTCACCGGCTCGGGCATGTACCACCCCATTTTGCCCCTCATCCCGCGAGAAGAGATGGAACGGCAGATACGTCACAATCACCGCGTCAACCGCGACCTGCTCGGCGATGTCTACACCCCACGCGGCTTCTTTCCACCCGAATTGTGCTACTCTCGGGACATTGTCGAGCCGGTCCTTGAATCCCGTCATGAGTGGATAATCCTGAGCGGCATTGCCTGCCCCGTAGCCTGGCCGATGAACGTCATCCACCGCGTCGGCAGCGAAAAGGAATCGCTGGCCGTCTTTTTCCGCGACGACATCCTGAGCAACAAGATCAGCTTCAAAAACATTGATGGTAAGGACTTCGTCGAGCATTTGCGGGGGCTCCGTTCCAACGGCAGCAGTATCTACGTCATCACCGCCATGGATGCCGAAACTTTCGGCCATCATATCCAGCACTGGGAAAAACTCTTCCTGGCCGACGTCTATGAGTCTCTGGAGACGGCTCCAACCGGTGTCCGTGCACAGAAGCCGCTTGATGAACAGCATCGTAAGCTATTCGAGCTACAGAGGGCCAGCGACGAGAACGCCGTGGATATCGTCACCATCAGCGAACTGCTGGACGTTTTCTCCAGCGGCAGTCTCATCGAACCCAGACCATCATCATGGAGCACCACCGAGGACGATATCAAGCAGAGCAACTTCTACCCGCTGTGGAACGACCCTAACAACCGCCTTCACGAGATGCTCTGGGAACATCTCCATATCGTCACCGACATGGTCTATAAAGCGGTCGAGGTTGCTGATACTGCAGCAAGCCGCAACTATACCGGCATCGCCCGCGCTGCTCTCGACCCGGCCATGCACAGTGACCAGTTCTGGTGGGCCAGCCGCCGTCCGATGTGGGACATCAACATGGTCCACCGGGGACTCAGCCTCCAGAGAACAGCCATGCTCAACGCCTTCAAGGCCATCAGGTCAAGCAACTGCGACCCTAAAATCAAAAAGGAGTACCAGTACAGGGTACTTGCCGCGCGCTGGGTAGCCGGCAACGTCATCGACCTCCTTACATCGGAAAAAGACTGGTAGCGACCGACCGCACTGCCATGAAAGAGATTTACCTGGCTCTGGGCATCCATAACCACCAGCCGGTGGGTAATTTCCCTTCAGTCTTCGCCGAGGCCTACCTCAAGGCCTACCTGCCCATGGTCGAAGCCCTGGAGAAACATCCAGCGGTAAGGGTATCGCTTCATTACAGCGGCCCTCTGGTTGACTGGATAAAGGAGAACCACAGGGACTTCTTCCCCCGCGTTGCGGCGCTGGTCAGACGCGGCCAGGTAGAGGTGATGAGCGGCGGCTACTATGAACCAATCATGCCCATGATTCCCGACCCGGACAAACTCGGGCAAATCCGCAAGATGAACGAGTGGGTCAAGGACGACTTCGCGCAAAAACCCGCCGGCATGTGGCTGGCCGAGCGCGTCTGGGAACCCGGCCTGGCCAGGCCTATCGCCGAAGCCGGACTCCAGTACACCCTGGTCGACGACACCCACTTCAAGATGGTTGGGATGGAAGACAGCGACCTCTTCGGATACTATCTCACCGAGGAGCAGGGCTACCCGCTCAAGATATTCCCCATCAGCAAGCACCTGCGCTACTCGATTCCCTGGCGGCCCGTGTCTGAAGTGATACAGTACCTGAAGGACGAGGCGGTCGAGGGCGCACCCCGCATCGCCGTCCTTGGCGATGATGGAGAGAAATTCGGTATCTGGCCCCAGACCTACAGGCACTGCTGGAAAGACGGCTGGATAGAGAACTTTTTCCAGGCGCTCGAGGCCAACCGTAACTGGCTCCACACCATCACCCTGGGTGACTATGCGGAGCGTTTCCCGCCTGCCGGACGCGTCTATCTCCCCTGTGCCGCCTATGACGAAATGCTCGAATGGGCTTTGCCGGCGGACAGGTCAGCGGAACTGGTTGACATCAAACACCGCCTTGAAGCTGAAGGCCGGAAGGATGTCCTGCGCTACGTACACGGTGGCTTCTGGCGTTACTTCCTCGTCAAATATCCTGAAATCAACCGTATGCACAAGCGCATGATGCAGGCCCATCGCACCGTCCACCAGGCAGAATGGCTCGGTGCCGTGGATATCGGGCTGGACGACCTCTGGAAGGCGCAGTGCAACTGTCCCTACTGGCACGGTGTCTTCGGCGGCATTTATCTCGCCGATATCCGGGCAGTGACGTACAGTCATCTCATCAGGGCAGAAATAGAAGCGGAGAAGGCCCTGCGCGAACGTGTCGCTATCAGCGTCCGGTCGGTTGCCGAGCCTTCACCGCTCAAGGCCAACCGCGTCGACTTCGATCAGGACGGTTATGAAGAACTGACCGCCGACAACGGCACCTTCACTCTCTACTTCAGCCCGCGCGAGGGCGGCTCGCTATTCGAATGGGACGTCCGCCAGCCGCCGTATAATCTTCTCAGTACGCTGGCCCGGCGGCCCGAGCCATACCACCGCCTGCTTAAAGCACCACAGGCCGGGCATGAAAAGAAAGACGGTGTGACCAGTATCCATGAGGAATTGCGGGTCAAGCAGGGTACACAGTCAGCAGACATCGTCTA
>DAOUCU010000035.1:0-5504 GCA_034431935.1 Dehalococcoidia bacterium
TGGTAACCGAGGGTGTCGACCACCTGCCAGCCGTCCTTCTCCAGGTAGCGTGCCAGCGCCCAGACAAGGAGCTCCCCGTAGTAGCCCGGCGCAATGCCGGCCTCGTAGACGCGCCTTGTTTTGCCCAGGAAACGGTCGGTGGCCGTCCTATTCTTGGCCGCCAGCCGCTGGTGGCGCCCGGGGCCGCGGTCGAGGGCCTCGAGGATTTCCTCCTCATCCCGTTTTCTGGTTTCTTCCGCAAGGTGCTCTTCGGCTTCCATCTTCTCCTCCGTTAGCTTTAGCTCAGGTTGATGCTCATGGGAGTTAAGGGTGTTCACCCCGCGGGGGAAGTTCTTCGTGGGACCCGGTGACTTTTTCGAGTTCATCAACCCCCGGTTCAGCAGCTTCTGCTTGCTGGCTTCATTGCTGGTTTCGATATCGTTCTTGAGCTTGCTCACCCCTCATCTCAACCTGCACCCCCTTCCCCATCATTCTCAGGGTGTGAGTCTAGCACTACCCGTTGACAGCCCCGTGTCAAAATACCGGGACAGGTCAGGTTGTTTCATGGTTTTTTGACTTTTCCCGGTCCCGGCGTCCATAATCCTGCCAGAGCCGGCCCGGGGAGGAGCGCATGGAAAGACTGAAAAAGACCGAGCGCATGCTGAGGATCTGGCTCCTGCTCCTGAGAAACCCCCTGCGCTTTACCACCAGAGACCTCGCCCGGAGGTTCGAGGTCAATGTCAGGACGATCTACCGCGACCTGGTCACCCTGGGCAACGAGCTCATGGTCCCCGTATACGAGGAAAGGGCAAGGTGGGCGGTGCGTGAAGAGCACTTCCTGCCGCCGATACGCTTCACGGTGCCTGAAGCGCTGAACATCTTCCTTGCCGCGCGGCTTATGCTGGGCTTCAGCCACCGCTATGACCCCAACGTGGACTCGACCTTCAGCGTGCTGGCCTCGGTGCTGCCGGCGCCGCTGCGGGAGCAGGTGCAGAAGACACTCGACTGGATGCGTAACCTCCCCAAAAGCGAGGCCTATTTGAGCGTCATGGCGAGGCTGGCGGAGGCGTGGACTTGCCGGCGCCGGGTAAAGATAACCTACCGGTCCCTGCCGGCCGCCAGGGCCGCCGAGCGCGTTATCGAGCCATACTTTATCGAGCCGGCGGCGCCGGGCCACTCCAGCTATGTCATTGCCCACTGCCACCGCGCCGGGGAACTTCGCATCTTCAAGGTGGAGCGCATTGAGGCGATAGAGCTTACCGATGAGACCTACACCATCCCGGCGGACTTTGACGCCAACAGGTATTTCAGCGCGGCCTGGGGCATCGTGGTGGAGGGGGAGGCGCAGACGGTCAGGCTCAGGTTCGGCGCCGAGCTTGCCCGGCTCATGGAGGAGGCTGTCTGGCACCCCTCGCAGGTGCTGGAAAGGCGGGCGGACGGTTCGGTCATCATGACGCTCAGGGTCTTTTACACCTACGAGCTGGTCAACTGGATATTGGGCTGGGGAGAAAAGGTGGAGGTGCTGGAACCGGAAGCACTGCGGAAGGAGGTGCTGCAGACGGCAAGAAAAATGGTGAAAATCTACCGGAAGAAATGAAACTTTGACACAGGGGTGTCACGGGGGTGGGGAAAAATAAAAATAAACAGGATGGAAGGATGTCTGTCGTTCAGAAGCTGAGACACTACTATAAAGCGAACGGAATTTCTGCACTCCATTTTGATTGTCCTCACTATTATGAATGCAAAGCGCATCACAGACGTCTTGTTAAAGCCACGGAAGCCTTTGTTGGGAAGTATTATGAGGCAGTGAACCACAAGTTACTTATCGTATCAGCGGACCCTGGATATGCATCCACACGCAAAGCAAGTCGCCATACGTTGGCAATGCGTAGAAATTGTGAATATCGCCCGTCAGGTAACGAAGAGACCCACTGGTACTGGACACTGAGACTCGCACTGGAAATCTTGAAGCCGTTTAGAGTTTTCCGAGAGGACGTGAACGAAGATAATTTTGAGAAAGTAGTCCAATATTTTGCCCACACTAATAGCGCCAAGTGTTGTCAAAATAAGCGGGGTAGAGCCCAGGCCGATGACATACTTTTCGAAAATTGCAGGAAGTTCATTCTAGGTGAGATAGAGATTATGCAACCGGACCTAATACTCACTCAGGGGGATAAGGCTAAGAGGGTTATAGAAGAAAATTACGAAGACACCGGGGATATCATTCCAGGCATGCGGAAGATGCGTGAAACAAGGATAATCTCCGTCGCCGGCCGGCGAGTTCTGTGGATAAACACGTATCATCCAGCGCAAAAGAGAAGCTATATCAAACGATTTGACTGGCCAAAAAGGGAACGCTATGTGAGGCTGGTGCAAGGCTTCATAAATAGCTACAAGTAATGCCAGGTTTTAGTATGTCAGACGTCTATCTTGACATTGAAACCGCCGGCCTGTCATGGCTGAATGCCGAGATAGCGGTCATCGGCATCTACCTGGTCAACGGCAGTGATAGCAGGCTGGTACAACCGGTCGGGAAAGAAGTAAGGCTGGATAACCTTCTCAAAATTATTGACGGAGTGAGCACCATCTACATCTATAGTGACAGCTGTCTTGACCTGCCCTTCATCCATGGCTCACTGGGCGTAGACCCTGAGTCTGTAGCCGACCATCATGACCTGATGCGTGACTGCTGGCAGTGCAATCTGTTTGGTGGTTTCAGGGCATTACCGGCCCGGACGCCGTCCTGCTCTGGCAGAGATACAGGGATAACGGCGATCTGAAAGGCGCTCGGTTTGCTTACGGGGTGGAACAGACGGGGTATAATGAATCCCGTGGTGTTGAGGGAAGGGCTGGAAAACACAGCAATATGCGAAAACTTGCGAAAGGAGATGAAGTACGGAGCAAGCAGTTCTGGTTCGGGTAGGCATAGATTCGAAATATGGTGGCTGGAACGCCCCGGTTGACCTTGATTCAGGGAGATTCGCCTATGTCCCGATACCTGAAAACGAAGTACCAAAGAACGGCATAAGAACAAAGCCGCTTCGTGATGGTGAGGGCTGCAGGATAACCTATGAGCAATTCATAAAGCCCTGCGGGAATTTGGGGGTAAGTCTGAGTCAACATCTGTTGGCGGAAGGCAAATATGCCCACCTCGACCCTGACTTCGAGTATCTAACGTACGGGGAGGAAGGCAACAAGGCAAAGCGGTTACGTAACTTGAAGAACCTGGGTGAGGGTGACCTGCTGGTCTTTTACTCCGGGCTCAGACCTGTCTATGACGGTAAGTTCGATAACAGACCGGGACATCTTTGCTACGCCATAATCGGGTTCTACGAAATAGACCACATGGAGTATGCCACAACAATAACGCCCGAACGCTGGAAGGTGAACGCTCACTCCAGACGGGAGCCTCAAGACGATGATATTGTATTCTTTGGCAAAAAAGGAAAGTCGGGGAGGTTGAGCAGGTGCATCGATATCGGTGAGTACCATTCGGACGAAGGCACGTACTGGACTAAGAAGGAGTTTTGCTCTGAATGGGGTGAGCTCAAGCGTATTAAGGATGGGTGCATAGGCATTTTTATTACACGGAGTGGAGCCTTGCCTACCCTTAAAAACCCGGGACGCTTCTATGAATGGCTTCGCAGAGAGATGAAGAACAAGGAAATCGAACTGATAGAGAAAAATAACCCGGACTAAGAATTACCCTCGCAGTGCATCGATGGAACACACTACATTATCCAAGTCCCGCTATCTCAACGGCCTGCAGTGCCCGAAGCTCCTCTGGATAGCCACCAATGAGCCGGAGCGATTGCCGGAGCCGGATGCTGCCACGCAGCACCGCTTCGACCAGGGGCACCTCGTCGGTGAGCTGGCTAAACGGCTCTACCCCGCCGGGATAGACCTGAAGCCCCAAGACTTTGCGGCTAACATCACGCTGACGAAAGAGCTTCTTCATCAGAGAAAGCCGCTGTTTGAAGCCGGTGTACTTTCCGGCAGTATCTATGCCAGGGCTGACATCCTGAACCCGGTGAATGACGCTGAATGGGACATCATTGAGGTCAAGAGTGCCGCCTCGGTAAAGGAAGTCAACTACCATGACGTTGCCTTCCAGAAGCTCTGCTGGGAAGATGCCGGGGTCAGGATAAGAAGGTGTTTTCTGGCCTGCATCAACAACCAGTACGTCAGGAATGGCGAAATCGACCCGGAAGGACTCTTTACCGTCCATGACGTTTCGGAGCCGGTGACCGTGGCGGGTGAGGGCATCAGGGACAGGGTTGCCGCCATGCTCGATATTATCGGCGGGCCGGCCTGCCCGCAGGCGGACATCGGCCCGCACTGCGGCAACCCTTACCCCTGCCCGCTCGAGGAGTGCTGGCAGGGCCTGCCGGAACACAATGTGTTTACCCTGTATTACGGCGGCAAGAAGTCGCACGAGTTGTATCAGAGGGGCATCCTCGATATCAATGGCATTCCCGCCAGTTACGGCCTCAACGAGAAACAGCGTATTCAGTGCCGCTGTGTTGCCGGCGGCCGGCCCCACGTCGACAGAGCGGCCATAAAAGGATTTCTCGCCGGGCTGGAATACCCGCTCTATTTCCTGGATTTCGAGACCTTCGCCACGGCGGTACCGCTCTTCGACGGCACCAGGCCGTACCAGAACATCCCCTTCCAGTTCTCCCTGCACGTGCAAAGAACACCCGGGAGCTCACTCAAGCACCACTCCTTCCTGGCTGAGGGCAGGCATGACCCGCGCCCGGCGCTTGCGGCAGCATTAAGCAGACTGGTAGGCGGCCGCGGCAGCGTTATCGCCTACAATAAGTCGTTTGAGGAGGGCGTGCTCAAGGGCCTCGGTGACTTTTTTCCCGGATATGCCGGGTGGGCACGGGGCGTGCTTCCCCGGCTGGTTGACCTGATGGCGCCCTTCCGCAGTTTCCATTACTACCACCCAATGCAGAAGGGAAGCGCCTCACTCAAGAGCGTGCTTCCGGCGGTCACCGGACTGTGCTACGATGGTATGCCGATAGGCAGCGGGGACGATGCCAGCCTCGCCTTCCTGACCATCACCTTTGAAGATGTGCCGGAGGATGAGGCCGCAAAAGTGAGGCAGCAGCTCCTTGACTACTGCAGGATGGATACCGAAGGGATGGCCATGATAGTGGAGCGGCTCAAGGAGATAGCCGGATAGATAAAGGAGGCAGTAGGTCCATGCTGGGCGCAATTGCCGGTGACATCATCGGCTCATCGTACGAATGGCACTACACCAAATCGACCGACTTTGAGCTTTTCACCCTCGATTCCCGCTTCACCGACGACACGGTGCTGACCGTGGCCGTGGCCGACTGCATCCTGCACGGCAAGGACTATGCCGCCGCCTTCAAGGAGTATGGCCGCCGCCACCCCTACGCCGGCTACGGCAGCATGTTCCTGCAATGGCTGGACAGCGACAGCCCTGCCCCCTACAACAGCTTCGGCAACGGCTCGGCGATGCGGGTCAGCCCGGTGGGCTTTGCCTTCTCCAGCCT
>DAOUCU010000036.1:0-4426 GCA_034431935.1 Dehalococcoidia bacterium
GCCCGCGCCTGATGGCCGTATCCACCACGATGTTTACTGGCACGCGGCAGTCCGGCGAATAACAGGTGTGAATATGGTAGTCGGAGCGTCTGTCCAGGTCAGACATTGCTATCAGTCACGATCGTATTTGGCGAACAGCCTGCCCCACTCACTCCGGGAGAATTCTTTTACCCTCCTGCGTCCAATCAGAGGGTACCACAGGTAGTCGTGGTAAACGGCCGAGCCAGCGATGCAGAGATTGAAGAACCAGGTGCGGAACATGAGCGGCTCAATGAAGCTTGAGCGGAAAAGCCGGTCGAAGAAGATGACCGGGCTCTTCCGGCATTGGAAACAGAGGTTGAGCGCAGATATGTCGTCACCGGCCGTCTCAATCCTGGCAGGGTCACCGCAGCCCAGCCCCATTTCATGGGCGATGCGTATCTTGGGGATGGACATGGGGTCAAAGCCCATTATCATCGACGCTACGGCGTCGATGGCGACTATATCGCTGCTGGCCAGAATGATGTTGCCGATCCGTGGTACCATGGTGCGCGGCCCGGCACCGTCGCCGCATACCGTGCCGTCGGTGACAGCAAAGAGTCCGGGATGGATCTCCTTCTGAATGGTCAGCAGGTCGACGAGAACTTCGTGAATGTACTTATGGCAGTGGTGCCGGGCGACCTTGAGCAGGCCGCCGAAGGCGTTTTTCATAGCTCCGGTCATGATGGAGTGGCCGTGGGTCTTGATGGTTGGCAGGTGAAGTACGCTTGCCCCGACGAGGATTTCCGGTATCTCGACGCGGTCAAAGACCTTCTTGTCCAGGACACGCAGGTCATGACGTGGTCGATACTCCACCCACTTTGTTTCGTAAAGGGGGACGAGCTCGACATCGTACTTTTTCAGAACAGAGAACCATTTGTTGAGGCGGGCTCCCTTGATCAGGTTGGTCACGACTGTCCGGTTTTCAACCGCGGTAATATCCCGGTAGCCATCGTCGCGGAGTGTCCTGAGAACGCCCTCCAACTGCCACGGCTCGGTGGAGCAGGCAGGATAGTAGAGGCTCCAGGATAGATTGAGCTTGAGGACAAGCCGGCCGTCTCGCGGAAGGTGCTGCCGGTAGCGTGCCAGTTGCATCAGGCGGCGGTAGTCTTCGAGTACGGTAGCTGGTGTGGTCTTGACTGCGGCGACGAGAGACATCAGTTACTCACTCCGTATTGCCTGCGGCGCTACCGCAGGCCGGGTCAATCGGGACTGTTTCCTCATGAACAGCGATATGGCGACAACTCCGATGGCGACAGCAAACCATAGTGTGCAGACGCGGACAAGAAGCGTGGCACCGGCGGCAATAGCATGGGGCATACCGAAGATAACCAGCAGGCCGGCCATGGAGACCTCGGCAACCCCGAGACCGCCGGGCAGGAGCACAATGGCCCCAGCAATTGAGGAGAAGGCGTAAACAAAGGTGGCCTGCAGCAGGGACATATCGGCGCCGAAGGCCACGACAATCATCCAGGCGGCAAGACATTCGAAGAACCAGGAAACGGTGCTGATGGCTGTGGCCATAACGGTTGGCCTGAGCCGGAGCAGTTCGCGTGAGCTCTCGTAGAGGGTAATGAGGTTGTTCCGGTAGCGACGCAGGAGCGGCAGACGACCCAGGATGCCGATGGTAGTCAGGGACGCTTTAGGCGACTGGCTGAAAACAAAAAAGGCGATGACTGCCGCCAGGGCGACGCCGATTACGGCGCCTCCATACCGGTAGGACATGGCGCCAGCCGCCGCCAGTATTATCACACCGATAAGGTCGGTGAGCCTTTCCGCCAGCACGATGGGGGCGGTACGGCACATGTCTTCCCGGCAGACCTGCTTCAGCAGGTGGGACTTGATGACCTCACCGGCCTTGTAGGGAGTCACCGAAAGTGAGAGACCCGAAAGGAATATGTGTGCACTTTCGGCTTTACCGATGCGGATGCCGAGATACCCGAGGTAGTAGTGCCATTTCAGGTATCGTAGATAATAGTTGAGGGAAACCAGCGCTAGGATGCCCGGGAGCCATGCCCACCGGAATGAGGTAAACGCACCGGCTACCTGTATGATATTTCCCCAGATGGTAAGGCCGGTATAGATTACAACTCCCCCCAGCGCGGATATTAAAATGTTCCTGCTGAGGTTTTTCAAGGTTTTACGGACCCCCCAGAGCGATTATTCCGGCGCTGGCGATTAGCCAGCAGGCCATGGCCAGAAGCATCGGGCGGTCCAGCAGGACACGTTCGGCCTTTTCACCAACTCCTTTTGCCTGCACCAGATACAGGTAACGGAAGATACCGTAGGTGGCGAACGGTATTGTCCATATCATCAGCTGGTGTTCCGGGCTGATGGCATAGAGCAGGTAGGAAACGAAGAGCGCGGCGCCGACGATATTGGTCATACGGTTGATGGACTCACCGGAATACTGGCTGAGCGATTCCCGGTGCTCCCGGGCAGCATCGCCAAGCTTCAGCAGTTCGTCATGGCGCTTCGCCAGCCCCAGCAGTAAAGCAAGCATAAAGGTGGCGATAATCAGCCAGGGAGAGAGGTAGACGCTGATGGCCTCCGTGCCAGCGACGGCGCGTACCACGAAGCCGATGCCGATGATGATAACGTCGACCAGGAAAATGCGTTTGAGGGAACAGGAGTAGGCTAATTCGAGGACGAGATAGCCGGCCGCACTGGCGAAGAACCGCCAGTTGATGAACCAGGCGGCCGTTAGAGAGCCGATAATCATGATGGCCGCTGCGGTCAGGGCAGTTCGTGTGCCCAGCCTGCCTGAGGCGATAGGGCGGTGGCGCTTGGCGGGATGCTTACGGTCAGCTTCACGGTCGGTGAAATCATTCAGGATATAGCCGCCGCCGGTGAGCAGGCAAAAAAGGGCGAATGCCAGGACTACGGTAGCCCAGGCGCCGGGGTCAACGAACCGGCCCGAGAATATAAGCCCCAGGCCGACCACCAGGTTCTTGTACCACTGGGTGGGCCGCATGGACTTGAGTACGAGCCCAACAGTTGTCATCGAAATGTTTGCTGTCTTAGCTGTCTAACATTAATAGAGTGGGTAGCCTCTTTTTGTTGCCGAGTCATCATATATAAGCCTAAGGTGACCTAAGGAGTAAGACCCATCGCCTTCTACAGGCGTTACGGTAACTTCATCATATCCGGTATCCACAGCCAGGTGAGGAGCATTCACAGAGTGCAGTGCTAGGCCTCCACCGGGAACCGGCTTTGCTGGTAACTTTTTCGAACCGAGAAACTTTCCCGAATTGTAGAATGCCACTTTGTAAACGTCGTTGTTGTCCAGACTTAGCTCAAGCCTGGGTGCCCGCTCGACCATCGGCAGCCTGATGATAAGCGTTTGTTTTTCCTTTATGACCTTATTGGGAGGTTCGTTCCATCGGGTTCCCTCCTTTCTTGGTGACTTGACATCATCCAGCGTTACAACGATAGGTTTAGGCTGCTTCATCTCTGCCTGACGCTTCACGTAGGACTGGAGCAAATGGTCATATTTTCCAGTATTGAACTCGAAAATAGTTATCAGCCGCTGACTGTCAAACAGGTCGCCGCGGATAATAAGGGAAAGCTTGTCATAGTACTGAGCGAGGTCTTTGTCCTCAATCAGGTTGCGTCCTCTATCCAGCGTTTCCAGGTAGCCCGATGGTATAGCTCTAACTACATGGCCGATATGCCATGAGTCCGGTGTATTGGCGGGCAGACGGGCCAGGAGAGGGTCAGTCACCGCAGTGTGCTCAACAAGATGGACATCCGGCCCGGCGTAGTATCCCATGAAACCGAGGTTGCCTACGTCGGCCACCTTACAACCGCTATCGCGCAATTCAAGGCCGGCCTTAACCATATTGAATGAAGGTGAAATCTTCTCCTGTCTACTTGTAAGAAGCAGGCCTGTAGCACGGTAATAAAAACCTCTTTCGTCTTGGATGCCCGTGGGGCGCTCCCGTGTTCCTGTTTCGGTGTAGTTCATCGTACTCCATAGCGACGAGCTGGGGGAAACTATCCCGAACAGTATTACCAGTACTACAATGGAGATTTTGAGCATAGGGAGTCTGTAAGATTCCATAACCGTACCGAGGACAATTACACAGCATAACAAGGGAGTTACGAGGTGGCGGCCGCTCATGAAGTCCCCGCCTATGTACACCACGAATATGAGGTAGAGTAGCGAGCCGGCTCCGAAGGGCCATATGCGTGTATCGCGGCTTGAGAAGGCAACGATCAGTCCGCTCAGTATAGTTATCATCGTTATCGGGTCACGCCCGATGGAGTCCAAAAGATAGAGGAGGCCCTGAAAAACATACTGGGATTGCGCTATTCCGGCACCAGTCTTAGCGTAGGCAGGATTGGGGAAGGGGAACCCATAGTAGAACAGGCAGAACAGCTCCCAGGCAACGGCAGGTATTATACC
>DAOUCU010000037.1:0-33898 GCA_034431935.1 Dehalococcoidia bacterium
GAAATGCCGATACTGAAGCAATCAGTCGTTCAGTAACCGAAATGCCAATGAAGCATAGATTAGTAATCCGTAAACCACGATGCCCAAAGCGCCAACCCAAGAATCTAAAACTCAACCCACGTGTAGAAGTAAGCTTGATACAAATTGGTTAGCAATGAAGGAATCAACCACATGTATACTTAACCGGGCAGGAGGATAGGTCTATGGAGCTTGAGCAAAAAGCCGCTTCCGCTAAAGAGGCCTCCAGGAAACTTGCCTTCCTTTCGACCGCGGTAAAAAATCAGGCGTTACACAACATCGCCGATGCATTATTGGCGCGGGAGACGGAGATACTCGCCGCCAACGACGCCGACTACAAGGCTGCCGAGGCTTCCGGCATGAGCGCCGCCATGCTCGACCGGTTGAAGCTCAACCACGAGCGACTGCAGGCGATGGCTTCGGATGTCCGTGCCGTCGCCGCTCTGCCCGACCCGGTCGGCGAGTTGTTCGACGCCCGGACTCTACCCAACGGCCTGCAAATAAGCAAAAAACGGGTACCGCTGGGCGTCATCGGCGCTATCTACGAGAGCCGGCCCAATGTCACCGTGGACATCTCGGCACTATGTCTCAAGTCTGGCAACGCTGTCATCCTCCGCGGGGGCAGCGAAGCGGTCAACTCGAATAATGCCCTGGCCAGGACCGTACAGGACGCCGCTCATAAGGCCGGTGTGCCTGATGGCGCCATCCAGTGCATCCGGTCGACCGACCGTGGCGTGGTCAACCAGATGCTTAAAATGAAGGGCATTATCGACCTCATCATACCCCGCGGCGGCGCCGAGCTAATCCGTTTCGTCGCCGAAAACGCCGCCATGCCTGTGGTCACCGGTGGCATCGGCGTCTGCCACACCTATGTTGACAAAACGGCCGACCTCAAGAAGGCCGCGGCCATCGTCTACAACGCCAAAGTTCAGCGGCCGACGGTGTGCAACGCACTCGACTGCGTTATCGTCCACAAAGACATCGCCGCATCGTTCCTGCCTGTGATTGCCGGGGAACTGGCCAGAGCCGGTGTCGAGCTTCGCTGCGACGAGCGCGCTCTGGCGATGGTGAAGAGCATACCCTCAGTCAAGGCTGTACCCGCCAAACCCGGTGACTGGGGCTTTGAGTTCCTGTCGCTTGTTGCCGCTGTTAAGGTGGTCGACTCGCTCGATGAGGCCCTGCAGTTCATCGAGAAGTACGGCTCGGGCCACTCTGAGGCAATTGTAACCGAAGACTACACCTCGGCCATGCGGTTTCTCAACGAAGTTGATGCCGCCTGCGTCTACGTCAACGCCAGCACGCGTTTTACTGATGGCGCTCAGTTCGGGCTCGGTGCTGAGGTCGGCATCAGCACCCAGAAGTTCCACGCCCGCGGCCCGCTCGGGCTCAAGGAACTCACCAGCTACAAGTGGGTCATTTGCGGGATGGGTCAGGTAAGACCATAGAACCGGCCGATTGGACGAATACCGCCGAATAGCGTACAATGGCATCATCTTGAGGGCCGCCTCAGTGGCGGCCTTCTTTAGCATCGAGGTCTCTCTGTGAAAATCCTGCTGGTCTACCCGCGCTATCCGGACACTTTCTGGAGTTTCAGCCACGCCCTCAAATTTGTGGCCAAAAAGGCATCCTTCCCGCCGCTGGGCCTGCTTACGGTGGCCGCCATGCTGCCCCGGGAATGGGAGAAAAAGCTGGTGGACATGAACGTTGAGCGCCTCTCTGACCACGATCTCCGATGGGCAGATTACGTCTTTATCGGTGCTATGGTGGTCCAGCAGGACTCAGCCAGAGAAGTAATCGCACGCGCCCGCGAAATCGGCGTCAAAGTGGTCGCCGGCGGGCCGCTTTTCACCACAAGCTACCAGGAGTTCACCGGTGTCGACTACTTCGTACTCGGCGAGGCCGAGGTCACCCTGCCGCAATTCCTGGCCGACCTATCGGCCGGGTGTCCCAAACCCGTGTACTACTCGCGGGAGCGTCCTGATCTCAGCCGGACGCCGATCCCGCAGTGGTCGCTTCTTCCCAGTATGAAAAACTACTCTTCCATGGCCATCCAGTACTCACGAGGATGTCCCTTCAACTGCGAGTTCTGCGATATCGTCGTGCTCAACGGCCGCGAGCCGCGCACCAAGGGCCGGGAGCAGGTTCTGGCTGAACTGGAGTCCCTGTACAGGCACGGATGGCGCGGCGGTGTTTTCATTGTGGACGATAATTTCATCGGCAACAAGAACAAGGTCAAGACAGAGATTTTACCGGCCATCCTGGTCTGGTCGAAAGAGCATGGTTATCCCTTCGCCTACTCGACAGAGGCTTCTATCAACCTGGCCGATGACGAAGAACTGATGCGGCTTATGGTAGAGGCCGGCTTCAATACCGTTTTCATCGGCATCGAAACGCCGAATGAGGCGAGCCTGGCGGAATGCGGCAAGGGCCAGAACCAGAACCGTGAACTGGTAGCCTCGGTGAGGGCAATCCAGAACCGCGGTCTCGAAGTACAGGGCGGCTTCATCGTGGGCTTCGACCACGATCCGGTATCCATCTTCAAGAGCCAGATAAACTTCATCCAGAAAAGCGGTATCGTTACCGCCATGGTAGGCCTGCTCCAGGCGCTCCCTGAGACCCGGCTGTACCGGCGTCTCAAGGGAGAGAATCGCCTGGTCGAAAACGCCACTGGCGACAATACCGACTGCTCGCTCAATTTTGTTCCAAAAATGAGCCGCGAGACGCTCATCAGCGGCTACCGGCATATTCTGGATACGATTTACGCGCCCAAGCAGTACTATGAGAGGGTTAGCACCTTCCTTAAGGAGTACCGGCCGCGGTACCGCGGCCGGCCCCGCCTGGGCATGCACCAGGTCCGGGCACTGTTCCAATCCATGTGGGTTCTCGGTTTTAAAGAGAAGGAACGGGCCTACTACTGGAAGCTTTTCTTCACCGGACTTTTTCGGCGCCCTCGGGCCTTCCCTCTGTCTATCAGCTTTGCCATTTACGGCTACCATTTTCGCAAGGTGGTGGAAAAGTATTTCGGAGGGAAGCCGGGCGAGGCATCTTACGAGGCTTTCCGTCGGGACTGAACACCGGACTCACTTCCTCCATCCTGCGGGAGAGGTCTGAGGTGAGGGGTTAAACCCCTTGATAGTAAAATATGCCCTGTGACTCCACTTCAATGCCTTAACCCTGTCATCCAGGCACTTATCGCCGGTTGTTTCACCTGGGCTATGACGGCCGCCGGGGCCAGTCTTGCCTTCGGTGTAACCCGGCTCAACCAGCGCCTCCTCGACTCGGCCCTCGGCCTGGCCGCCGGGGTTATGATAGCCGTCAGCTTCTGGGGCCTGCTGCTGCCGTCGGTTGAACTATCATCATCCGGCGGCCTTCCCTCATGGCTTCCCCCGGCCATCGGCTTCGCTCTGGGCGGCCTGTTCCTACGCCTCGTCGACCATCTCCTGCCCCATCTTCACTTCGGATGTCCTGCGGTAGATTCCGAAGGCATCAGGACAGCCTGGCGCCGCAATACGCTCCTTACGCTGGCCATGACCGTTCACAACATCCCTGAAGGGCTGGCTATCGGCGTCACCTTCGGTGCCGTTGCCTGCGGTGAGCCAGCTATGTTCGCCGGAGCGCTGGTGCTGGCGCTCGGCATCGGCATCCAGAACTTCCCCGAAGGCTTTGCCGTAGCGGTACCACTCCGGTGCATGGGTGTATCCCGCCTCTGGAGCTTCTTCTGGGGTCAACTTTCGGCAGCAGTCGAGCCAGTAGCGGCGGCAGTCGGTGCCACTATTGTCATCTTAGCCCAGCCGGTCATGCCCTACGCTCTCGGCTTTGCCGCCGGCGCCATGATTTTCGTGGTCATCGAGGAAATCGTCCCCGAAGCCCAGCGTTCCGGCCACAAGGACCTCGTTGCCGGCGCCTTTCTCGTGGGCTTTTTACTGATGACGATACTGGACACGGCACTTGGCTAAACCCTCTGTTATAATTCCTCATCCCATGGATATCCTATCCGGTCTTAACCCCGCCCAGAAGGAAGCCGTTCAGCATATCCAGGGGCCGCTACTCATCCTGGCCGGCCCGGGAAGCGGTAAGACGCGTGTCATCACCCACCGTATTGCCTACCTTATAAAGACAGTGGGGGTCAGCCCGCGGCGCATCATGGCTGTCACCTTCACCAACAAGGCGGCGCGGGAGATGATGGAGCGGGTGGAAAAACTGCTGGGGCAGGCGGCACAGGGCGTCACCCTGGGCACCTTCCACGCTATCTGCGCCCGCATCCTGAGGAGCGATGGCGCGGCCATCAAGCTGGATTCTCACTTCGTCATCTACGATGATGATGACCAGATGGGCCTCATCAAACAGAGTCTCAAAGACCTGAACCTTGACCCCAAACAGTACCCGCCGGGTAATATTGCTTCGGCCATCTCGGCGGCCAAGAACCAGTCACTAACGCCGGCGGAGTATTCCGAACGCGCCAGCTCTTACTTCGAGGAGGTCGTCCAGCGCGTCTACGAACGCTACCAGCAACTGCTCGATAAGAACCGGGGCGTTGACTTCGACGACCTGCTGATGAAGACTGTCAGGTTGTTCGCCGCGCACCCGGAGGTGCTTAAAAAGTACGCCGACCGCTATGTCCATATCCTGGTCGACGAATTCCAGGACACCAATACCGTCCAGTACCGGTTGGTTAAGCAACTGGCCGGCAAGCACCGCAACCTGTGCGTCGTTGGCGACCCCGACCAGTCCATCTACTCGTGGCGCTTTGCCGATATCCGCAATATCCTCAGCTTCGAAAAAGACTTCCCTGATGCTAAGACTGTCTTCCTGGAACAGAACTACCGCTCCACACGGCGCATCCTCGAGGTCGCCTCAAATGTCATCGCGGCCAATGTCCAGCGAAAAGAGAAGGCTATCTGGACCGATAACGAAGAGGGCGTACCGGTGGCGCTGGTCAGGACCTACGATGAACGTTCCGAGGCCACCTTCGTCGCCAATGAAATTGAAAGTCTGGTCAGAAAAAAGGTGACCGGCCACCGCGGCTGTGCCGTTATGTACCGCGTCAATGCCCAGTCCCGTGCCCTTGAGGAGACCTTCCTGCGTTACGGCATCCCATACCGCCTGATAGGCGGCATTCGGTTCTACCAGCGGCGCGAAATCAAAGACATCATCGCCTACCTCCGGCTCATCCACAACCCGAATGACGATGTCAGCCTGACGCGCATCATCAACGTGCCGGCCCGCGGCATCGGCGAACGCACCGTCAACGACCTCTCAGCCCTGGCTCGTAGCCGCAACACTTCAATCCACGACATCCTCAAAAAGGTGGCGGCAAAGGAGCTTGAGGGACCGTTCAAAGGCCGCACCCTGCCAGCGCTGATGGCATTCACCAGTTTCATTGATGAGCTTATCAGCGCTGGCAAGGAACTGCCCATCGTAAGTTTGATGGATAAAGTTATCAAGGATACCGGCTACCAGGAGCATCTGCAGGCAGAGAGCGAGGAAGACGCCGACGAACGCTGGGAGAACCTCATGGAGTTGCGCACCGTGGCGCGCGACTTCAATGACCTGCCGCCGGAAGATGCGCTGAACGCATTTCTGGAGAGAGTGGCACTGGTCTCCGATACCGATGAGCTTGAGTTCTCCGCCGATGCGGTGACGCTGATTACCCTGCACCAGGCCAAAGGGCTGGAGTATCCCGTAGTATTTATCGTGGGGCTGGAAGAAGGTCTGCTACCCCACCGGAAGTCGTTCGATGACCCCGGTCAGATGGAGGAAGAACGCCGGCTGTGCTATGTGGGGATTACCCGTGCCCAGAAGCGGCTCTACCTGGTTACCGCTTACCGCCGGACACTCTTCGGTGGTAGTATTTCCAACCCAATCTCACGGTTCATTAAGGACATCCCTCCGCAACTTCTGGCGGGTCGGGGAGAGCTGGCCGAGGAAGAAGGCGAAGCAGCGGCAACGCCCGCCTGCCAGCCGCGGCCGACGCCGGTGCTTAAAGCCGGCGATTTCGTCCGGCATAACGTCTTCGGAGAGGGGCAGGTGGTACTGGTAAACCGCATTCCCGGCGATACCGAAGTGACCGTGGTTTTTAAGGACAAGCGGTACGGGATTAAGAAGCTTCTCCTGAGCCTGACACCGATGGAGAAGACCACAATCGAAGACACATGATTAGCCTCGTCCCTGCCGGATTGCTTCGCTTTACTGCAGTATGACGCGCCCGATATAGTTTGACTTAAGATACAAAACCTAAGACAATCGGCCCTGAAATGCCCATGCACGTCCTCCCTACCGACGTCGTTTCCCGAATCGCCGCCGGCGAGGTCATCGAGCGGCCAGCATCGGTGGTCAAGGAGCTTGTCGAGAACTCCCTGGACGCCGGCGCCACCCGGATAGCCGTCGAGTCCCAGGACGGCGGAGTGGGATTAATACGTGTCACCGATAATGGCTCCGGCATAGCCTGCGGGGAACTGGAACTGCTGGGCAAACGCCATGTCACCAGCAAAATCGCTACCATCGACGACCTTGAGAAACTTACCACCCTCGGCTTCCGGGGTGAAGCCCTGGCCAGTATCGCCGCCGTGGCCGAACTGGAGGTGCTGACCCGTACCGATGCCGAGCCAAGCGGCACCTACGCCGCTTTCAAGAAGGGTGTCATAACCCTGCAGGAAAGCCGGGCAAGGATGCGGGGCACCACGGTTACCATGCGCTACCTTTTCCGTCATCACCCCGCTCGGCTCAAATTCCTGCGCTCCACCGCTACCGAGAACGGTCATATAACCACTTTGGTGACCCAGTATGCCCTGGCCTTCCCTGAGGTCAGATTCAGCCTCGTCCTGGACAGCCGCCCGGTTCTCCAGACGCCGGGGACGGGCGAACTACGTGATGCCGTCTCAGAAATCTACGGGCCGGAAACGGCGCGCCAGATGCTGAACATCGAAGGCGCCGACCTCACGCCGGCAGTGACCGGCCTGACCTCACCTCCCTCCATCTTCCGTTCCACCCGCAGTTACCTGAGCTTCTTCGTCAACCGCCGCTGGATACGAAGCCCGCTTCTTGCCCGCGCCATTGACCAGGCCTACACCGGCTGGCTCACCTCGGACAGGCATCCCATTGTCATCGCCAGCATCACCATCTCCCCCCAGGACCTCGATGTCAACGTCCACCCGCGCAAGACCGAAATCAAGTTCCGGCAGGAAGCCACGGTCTTCGCCGCCGTCGAAAAAGCGGTCAAGAAAGCGCTTGGCATCGCGCCGGTGAACGCCGTACCTGCCGCATCCGTCACCATACCCGGTGCGCCGGTCCAACCGGTCGTAACTCCCGCTCATCACAACCAGCCGCCCCTTGCGGCATCGCAGGGTGAAGCACCGCTGTGGCGCGTCCAGCCCG
Organism: Dehalococcoidia bacterium; assembly: GCA_034431935.1. Taxonomy (GTDB): domain Bacteria; phylum Chloroflexota; class Dehalococcoidia; order GIF9; family JBFMDU01; genus JBFMDU01. Next base: position 7,393 of record DAOUCU010000037.1, read on the forward strand.
ATTCCAACGCCCTGCCGATACTGCGGGTCGTCGGGCAACTGGCCAATAGCTACGTCCTGGCCGAGGGGCCGGACGGTCTGTACCTTATCGACCAGCACGCCGCCCATGAGAGAATCCTCTACGAGCGAATCCGGTCGCAGGTGACCGAACGCAGGGTGGAAGTCCAGGGCCTGCTTGAACCGACCGCGGTCGACTTAAGTCCGAGGCAGGAAGAACTCCTCAAGAACGGCGCCGAAACGCTCCGGCGCTTTGGCTTCGACATCGAGCCTTTTGGCCCCCGGAGCTGGCTGGTGCGGGCGGTGCCGATGGTTATCAGACACGCCGACCCGACCGCAGTTGTTTCCGAAATGGTGGACAGCCTCAGCGCCGGCGGGACCAGCCCGGCCTGGGAAGAACGCATCGCCCAGAGCCTGGCCTGCCACGGGGCGGTCAAAGCCGGCGACCCGCTCTCGCACGAGGAAATGCGGGAGCTTGTCCGCGAACTTGAAACAACCCGCCGGCCTTATACCTGCCCCCACGGCCGCCCGGCGATTGTACACATGGACTCAAAACAACTTGCCAGGCAGTTCGGCAGATAGCATAATTTAGAGTGTCCGGATAGAAAGATAACCCGGGGAGGCAGAAGAGTGGACAATCTGTATGGCTATGCCGGCAAATACCTGAGGGTTAACCTGGAAGACGGCTCCGTAGCAACAGAACTCACACAAAGCTACCGCGAAAGATTTATCGGCGGGCGGGGTATTGGAGCCAAGATATACTGGGATCGAGTTTCTCCGGAAACAGAGGCCCTGAGTGAAAACAACCATTTAATCCTGTCCAACGGGCCGCTGGCCGGCGTACCCGGACTGGCTGGATCCCGTTGGCAGATATGCGGCAAAGCTCCCCTTGCCGCGGGGGACCGGTTCTCATATGCTAACGGCGGGGGCAGTCTTGGTGCGTGGCTCAAGTTCGCCGGTTACGACGCTGTGGAAGTATTCGGGGCTTCCGATAGACCGGTCTATCTTCTTATCGAAGATGATAAGGCGGAACTGCGCCATGCACCGGAACTATGGGGCAAAGGAACCTACGAGACCCGTGAGATACTGAAGACGAGGTTCGGTCAGGACACCCGCGTCGCCGCCATAGGTCCGGCGGGCGAGGGGGGATCAGTCATGGCCACGCTGGTAGCCGATGATGATGCTTCTGCTTCGTCGGGCTTCGGAGCTGTTCTCGGTTTCAAGAAGCTAAAGGCTATTGCCATTCGTACCTCAAACCGCCACGTAAACGTAGCCCGACCGGACCAATTACGTATCCTTGTGAATCGCTTCAGACAGATGTCGCGCGGTTCGCGATACATATACTCCGGCTCCGGTGGACCGACACGCAATCCCGGGGTTGCGCGGCTTGACCCCGACTATAACCAGGCTCTGAAAAAGACCGCCTGCTACGGATGCAGTACCGGATGCACCCGTTCCTGGTACCAGATTGAAAACAACGGACGGGTGAAAATCCTGTGCGTTTCCGCTGCCTTCTATTCTCCGTGGGTGATACGCCAGCATGGTTGCTGGAACGATACCGCATTCCAGGCTTCCCGACTTTGCAACGACTACGGACTGGACACCAATTCCCTGATGCCTCTTATCTCCTGGCTTGACAGATGTTTCAAGGCCGGAATCATCAACGAAAAAGAAACCGGACTACCGCTATCACAAATAGGAACACTCGAATTCCTGAAAGACATCGCCGAAAACATATGTAAAGGGGACGGTTTCGGTCGCTACCTGGCCAGCGGGATATTCAAGGCGGCTGAGGAAGCAGGCGCACAGGCCAGAACAATGGTCAGAGAGGTCTTCCCACGCACCGGTCAGATATACCCCTATGAGCCGCGCCATTACCTCACTACGGGCCTCCTGTATGTCATGGAGCCGCGCCTTGCCACTCCACTTGCCCACGAAGTAGTATTTCCTGCACACTGGTGGCTGGACCATAAACATAATCCGGAAAGTGACTACTTTAGCACAGAACTGCTCAAGCACATCGCTGACAAATTCATGGGCAGCGACTCAGCCCTTGATTTCTCGACCTGGGAAGGAAAGGCCCTGGCTGCTGTCCTCATCCAGAACAGAGAGAGTGCCAAAGAGTGTCTTATCCTCTGCGACTTTGCCTGGCCGGTTATGAAAGTAACCGAGTCAGACGACCACCGCGGCGACCCATCTCTGCCGAGCCGGGCGTTCACAGCGGTCACCGGGCAGGAAATCGACGAGGATGGACTTGACCGTATCGGGGAACGGGTCTTTAACCTGCAACGGGCTATTTCAGTCCGCGAGGGCCATGAAGGCCGCAAAGATGACCGTCTGCAGGAATACGAGTACAATGAGCCGCTGACATCGGGGCTGGGCGCCGCTACCAAATTCAGGTTACCCGGCAAGAATGCCGAGGAAATATCGCGCGCCGGCGCCGTCATAGAAAGAACGGAATTCGAAGCAATCAAGGAAGAGTTCTACCGTCTACGCGGCTGGGATGTGGCAACGGGTCTGCAAACATCGCAAAAGCTGATATCTCTCGGGCTACCCGACATCGCCGCCGCGCTGAAGAATCTGGGGCTTGCAGTCTAGAGCGGTGCATCTTGCGTAGCAACACAAACCCGCCGGAGTAACGGTCAGGAGGAAACAGAAAAATGCCCCAAAATGAACTGGCAGAAATAATGAGGGCCCGGGTCCGTGGAGAAATGCCCAGAGACCAGCTTTATGCACGTATTGTCGAATTTCTTTCCTCGCAGACCATGTGCGTCCTCGCCACATGGGGAAAAGAGGCGCCGCGGGCTACTCCAATCGAGTATTACTCAGAGGGTGTGAGCCTGTACGTTACCATTGACCCCGGAGTTAAAATGGAGAACCTCAAAATTAACAACCGGGTTAGCGTTGCGGTTTGCAGCACGTTGAAACCTGACTGGAACAGTGCCACCGAGTGGGCTTCCATAAAATCCGCTCAAATTACAGGCATTGCCCACATTCTGCCCCTTGGAAGCGCCGAACGTGCCCACGCTCTGAAGGTTTACAAGTACTGGATTTTTGCCGAAGCCTGCGGCCTCAACCCTGAAGACATAATCAAAGACCGCACCATGGTCAGGATAGACCCGGAGAAAATCGAATACCTCGAATTCAACCTGAAACGCCAGGGATTCGGATCAAAACAGGTCTGGGTAGCGCAAAAACAAAGCTAGCTATCTAGTAAAGGACTCTGGCTACCCGCTTGGCTCCGAATGGCCCCAGGGCAACCATCATCGGGCCTAAACCCGGATCCTTACTGCGATACAGGTCCTTTATGGCCTGTTTCTTGGCACACGCCTGCCGCGCGTCATCCTGCCTGGCGGGCCTGGCCTTTGATACCAGATTGCCAAAGAAATACTCAGTATAGTCTGCAAGACAATCCAACTGCCGGCCGGCGACAGACCGATCGTCAGCCGGCATTTTATAACGGCTGGTTATGAAAAAGGGGCTGAGCATGGAACGGTACCAGTTATTGGGATTGTGGTCATTGCATAGTTCCAGATGTTTCTTCCATAATGGTGCTACCGGGTCAAGATACTGCTCGCGGTACCCCGGTTTCAAAACCAGGTCCGCCAACGGATGAAGGTCAAGTATCAGCGTTGCCTGATCCTTCTTTTCCATAATATCGGACCCGAGTACCGGAAAGTCATAGTCATCGGCCGGATAGCCGACAATAAACACTACTGAAAGTCTCTTCATTATCGACCAGCTGCCAATAACCAGTTTCTCGAGTTTGTCCACCGAAAGCACTATGATACTGCCCTGCATCATCGGGCGGCGAATGGTATGCAGGTCCGTGATGTCCTTACCGTCATAGGTAGTAATAACCTGCGGGCTATATTTCGCAATAATGTTCCACAACCTTTCCATCACTGGCTGTGCCTGAAAGCCATCAAATTCGAGACTGCGGCTGCTGAAAAGACTGGCAATATCCATTTTTCTCCAATCCCATTAGTTATTTGCCGGTTAATCAGGCTTTATCTGGGCCCCAGCATCGGTATCATGGCCCCCACGATAACAAGGTAAACTACGGTGACAATTGCCAGGTACAGCTTCAGCCTGGGCGTAACCGGCTTACATTCAAACCGGCGCCGGGCAAACGCTGAGAGTATCAGGGCCGTTACCGGTAGGAAGGCACCGGCCATTATGCCGACCTGAACTCCAAATAGATCGCTCAGGTTACCGATAACCGGCGAGCCGATCCCGATGCCCAGGGTGGGAAAGACCATAAAGAAGCCCATGCCAGTACCGCGTTCATAAGGCGCCAGTTCATCGGTAAGTACCGCCATTATTGACGACCACACAAGGGCTGCGGCCAGCCCGAAACAGACGCCCCAACCGATGACGATAAGCGGCAGGCTATATGTTGACACCAGAAAAGGTGAAGCCGATAAGAACGCGAAGGCGGCAATCAGCAGTGGCTTTCGCCCGATAAGGTCGCACAGACGCCCTAGAAAACCGCCAAAAGCGATTATGCTCAAACCCTGGAGGCTCATTAGCATCCCGAGAGCCATGCTCGGATCAACGCCAATGACCTTAGCCTTATTAAGTGCGGTCAAGTGCTGGGCAAAGGCGGTGACCCAGACGGCGGTTATCCAGAAAAGCGCCATGATACCGATGCAGGCGATCCAGACATTAAGATGGCTCAAAAATCCCCAGCGAGAGACCCTCGCACCAGCCGCAGATACCGGTGCTTCCTCTTTGCTTTCTGTCGCAGCGGCCAGCTTACGCGTGTCAGGGATTAGTAGCCAGATAACTATGGTGACAAGAAAATAGAATACAGACATAACCGTCCAGACCGCACCGGCACCGTAGGCGACCTTGAGCCAGCCAGCAACGGGCGAGGCCACCATCGTGCCTACGGCAAAGAATATCGCCCACATCGCCATGCGCACCCCCCTCTTCTCCAGAGGAGCAGTATCGGCCAGAATTGCCGCTGTGCATGGGGCCAGGGCACCGGAAAAGAACCCGTGGATGGTCCTGACGGCAAGAAGCCCACCGCCCGAGCTCATGCGCTCATAGAACAGCAGGGCTATGGCACATCCCAGAAATCCTATGGAGAGTATCAGCCTGCGGCCCCTGATATCCGAAGCCCAGCCAAAGACCAGATTGCCACCGCAGTTTATCAGGGCATAGAACCCCATTATCATACCGAGGAAGGCCCCGATGCCCTTCGGGTCAATACCCAGCGCTGCCGCATTCTGCTGTACGTAAAAGGGCAGAACCGGCTGCATCATGTTGGTATCCCAGGAATAGATAAAGGTCGCGAAGGCTGCCGCCGCCAGAATAGCCCTGGCCCCTACCTTGAACATCGCTTACCTCCTCCGAATTAGTATTCACTTGGCGACAGTATCAACTGCGCTCCGGAACTCGGGGGAACTTCTGTACAGCGCCGCAAGCCGCTCCGTAACGGGATTCAGGAGAAAAAAGTCACCACCAAAGTCATAAAACTCGCCCTTAATGGCTTTGAAATACTGCGACATCTCGTGGACAAAAAGCCCGCCGAAGTTTAATCCACCGTTAATGAACCTGATAAAGACCGCGGGATCAGTTTCGGCGATGCTTCTGGCATCCGCCGACTCCCCCTCAGCTATGGAAAGCCTGCCCCCTTTTACACTGAATGTTACCGAGCCTGAGCCCCTGAACCTGATAACGATTGAGTCGCCCTCGGTACCTTCAAACCAGGACTTGCAATTCGGGTCGGACGCCAGGCCCTCGACGCCCTTTTTTAGAACCTCGATTAAAGACACGGCGGCCTCCCGGTGTACTTCTGTTTATTCAGAGACGTTTACTGAGGCTACAATTTCAACTCTTCGCCAAGGGGTGGCAGCACAACAATCGCTTCATAAGGACAGCGGAACTCACAGGTATGACATCCAACACACCAGTCAGGATTTTGAATCCTGGACTGCTTCTTACGCCCGACCTGAACTATCTCATAGACACCCATCGGGCATTCGTCCTTGCAGGTGCCACAGCCGGTGCACTTACTCAGGTCAAGCTTGATTTCGAATTTGATTTCCTCAGTCATAATAAGACCCCCGACCTAGAAAAGGCATGCGACGATTTTCCTGGCACCCTCAACCCCCATTACCCTTACCAATGGTCCGGCACCGGGGTCGCGGGTACGGTAAATCATTCGCATTGCCTTCTTTTTCCTGTTAGCAAATTCAAGGCCGGCGGCATCATTCTGCGGCTCCGCTTTGGCAACGACATTAGTCACATAGTAGTCGAGGTATTTGGAAAGGTATTCCGCAACGCGGTTGATGTTTGAGCGGTCCTCCGCCGGTTTGTGACGTCCGCTAACCGGGTATGTGCTGAGGAAGCTGCGCCACCAGTTGTTTGGGTTAACATCATTATGAATATCCGCATATTCCTTCCACAACGGCTCAACCGGATCGAGATATCTCTGTCGGTACCACTCGTCCACTACTAAATCACGTAGCGGATGCATATCCATCAAGAAATGAAGGTTGCCCGGATTTTCTATTAGTTCCGCGCTGAAAACAGGGAAGTCGTAGTTGTCTCTGGGGAAGAGGGTGACAAATGTTCCGACCATCCTCTTCATAAACACCAGAAATCCGAGGTTAATCTTTTCCAGCTTATCCGTCTGAAACTCATACATGCAACCATCCATCATTGGTTTGCGCATTTCTTGCAAATCGGTAACATCCATTCCTTCCCAGGTCGAGATTGGTTGGGGATTCAATTTCTCAATAACCGGCCAGACATACTCCGGCGTCGGTGACGGAGTGAACCCTTCTACTGGAAAGGCCCTAGAATTAAATAGTTTTAGTGACATCTTGTCCTCCTCCAAATAAACTTGAGTTATGCATACAGAATCAACAAATGATAACTCTTTTCCAACAGCACAACGGTGATGGTGTACTTTGATAATATAATATATAATGAACCTGATCAATAGTAATCAGTCCCAAGTTGTAGCTAGTGACCTGATTTTTTTGCACGAAGGAGGTGAAAAAACAGAGTCATTTCTTCGGCAGGTAAAAACAGAATATGAAATATTAAGACAGGAGGCTGGACTAAAGCATGATGTTGGCAAGAAACACCATATCAATCTTACTCAGTCTGATCGTTGCACTCGGGGTGCTCGCACTCTCGGCGTGTGCTCAGCCAGCCCCAGCCCCGAAGCCGCCAGCGGCACCAGCGGCACCCGCCCCGGTCACTTCCCCAGCGGCACCAGCACCGGCACCGGCACCGGCCTTCAAGTGGCCGGACATGATCACCATAGCAGGCGGTCCGGCTGAAGCTGCCGGCTATGCCGCGGCGGTCGCCTGGACCTCGGCGCTGGCCAAAGACACCGGCGCCAATATCAGGGTCGTACCCAGTGAAATGTCGCCAGTCACCTGGCGTAGCGTCCAGAACGGTACCTACCTGGTATTCGCCGACGCACCGGTATCGCTGGTCAACCTGGTGCAGGCAGCGGGAGGCTTTGCCACCAAGGAAGGTGGTCCGTTTGCCATCAGAAGCATGTGGCAGTCGTCAAAGACGGTTACCGGCTATATCGTTCGGGGCGATTTCCCGGCCAGCACACCAGCCGACCTCAAGCCCGGGATCAAAGTCGGTTATCTCAGCACGGCACCCATCGGTAAAATGGCCATGCTGGCCATTCTGGCCTGGGCCAATCTTAAAGAAGACCAGGTGGAATGGGTGCCCGCTCCGGACTGGGCACCAATGTGGAAAGACCTCACCAACGGTAAGACCGATGTCTGCTTCGCCATGCCGTCGGCACCCGGCGTCCAGGAGGCGGAGGCAACTCCGAAGAGCATCAAGTGGCTTCAGCTTGACCCCGCCGCTCAGCCAGACGGTGCCAACAGGTTTCTGAACGTTCTGCCGCAGTTTGCTTTCGGAGTTAATACCTCCGGCGCCAAGTCTTCCATCGGTATGAAGGGACTGGCAACGATAAGCTCATGGGTAACACGCGAACAGACGGACACGGAACTGATCTACAGGATCAGCAAGTGGCTGGGCGAGAACTTCAACAAATACCAGGGGCTCAATCCCTACCTTGCCACCTACGGCATAGATGTCACCATGGAAATGGTCAACACAAGCTACATACCGGCACACCCCGGTCTGGTCAAGTATCTGAAAGAAGCCGGTAAGTGGACAGCCAAGAACGATGCTCGCCAGGCTGAAAACGTAGCTCTGATACAGAAATACATCGATGCTTACCAGAAGGCGGTCAAAGAAGCGGAGTCAAAGGGCATACCTATAGATCCGACCAACAAGGCATGGACCGATTTCTGGACAAGCTACCAGAAGGAACAGAAGTTGCCAGTACCCAGGTGCTTCCCCGGTCTGTAAGTGCTTCGGTCTGAGGCGGACGGCGCCGTCCGCCTCAGATTACCTGCCTAAGCTACTTGCCAAGGAGGACCACTGCTTTGTCCGAAGTGGCAGCTACCCCCAAGGAAGCCCGCTTTCAACTCGGCAGAATAGCCTCTCTCCCGAAGCCGGTCAGGTACATTTATTACACGCTCATTATTTGCGGCGTAGGCATTTATCTCTACTACACTTTCGGCCCGTTGAAGATAGCCGGCAGGTTTCTGTTACTGGAGCAGTACAATTACTTCTACCTCCTCTTCGCAACCTTCGGCTCCAGCGTCTTTTTCGTACTGCCGGCGCGCCGTGCCGATGCCAAACGTTTTCCGTGGTACGACCTTGTCCTGGCGATAGTAATGATGGGTTCGTGCCTTTACTTTTTCTTTCACGCGAGAGAAATCCTTGAGGTCGGCTGGACACCCCCGAGAACGGCCATCGGCCTTATTCTGGCGATTGGCTTCTGCATCATCTGTCTGGAAAGCGGAAGGCGCATGGGTGGTCTGGCCTTCCTGGTCATCTGCCTCATTGCTCTGGTATACCCCCTGCTCGCCGGATATCTGCCGGGCATCCTCAAAGGGGTGCAGTTCAGGTTCGACTACGTTGTCGGCATTTTCGCTTACGGGCGCCAGGGCGCTCTCGGCATGCCTGCCCAGGTCCTCGGCGACGTCATCGTCGGTTTCCTCATTTTCTGTGCCATTCTGCTGGCAACCGGGGCCGGCGAATTTTTCATCAACCTTGCCATGTCGTTATTCGGCCGCTTCCGGGGCGGGCCGGCGAAGGTCGCCGTATCCTCAAGCTGTCTGTTCGGCATGGTAACCGGGAACCCGCTGGCCGCGGTCCTGACTATCGGGGGCATAACCGTCCCGGCGATGAAAAAGTGCGGCTATTCGAGCGAGTACGTGGGCGGCATACTCTCCTGCGCCTCGATGGGCACCATGATTATGCCACCTGTTATGGGGACAATCGCCTTCATCATGGCAGTTCTGATAAACGTTTCTTATACCGAGATAGTCATTGCTTCGATTTTGCCCGCAGTCCTCTACTATTACAGCCTCAGCCTTCAGGTTGATGGGTATGCCGGCCGCTTTAATCTGAAAGGTATGGCCCGTCAGGAGCTTCCCTCGGCCATGGCGGCACTTAAAACGGGATGGCCATTCCTGATTGTCCTGGCATTCCTGGTCTTTGGTCTCCTGTACATGAGATGGTCGGGGGGTGAGGTGGGAATTTATTCGGCCCTGCTGTGTTTTGTTCTTTCCTTTATTAACCGCTCAACAAGACTCACCCGAAACACCATAGGCCCGACCATAGGCACAATAGGCAACATGATTGTCCAAACGGTTTCGGTGCTCCTGCCTTCAGCATTCATCATTGCCGGGCTTCAGATGACTGGTACCCTCGGCAATCTGGTTGCCCAGATTGTGGCCCTCAGTGGCGCCAACAGCTTCCTGATACTTGCCGTCGCCGCCGTAGTCTGCTTTGTCTTCGGCATGGTCGGCATATCGCTCATCGCTTATCTGATACTGGCCGCCACCATGGCACCCGCGCTGGCACAGGCTGCCGGACTCGATATTATCGGACTCCACCTGTTCATTGCCTACTTTTCGCTAACCGGCGGCATAACCCCGCCGGTGGCTATAATCTCCTTCGTCGCCGCCGCCTTTGTCGGTGCCAATCCGATGAAGACCGCCTGGGCGGCCACCAGGCTGGGCATAGTCCTATACTTTATTCCCTTCTTCTTCGTTTATGAAAAGTCACTACTAATGCATGGAGAGCCGCTAAGTTCCCTGTACTATTTCGCTCTGTGCCTGGTAGGTATCGGATTTCTTTCCTCCGGCATCGAGGGCTACCTGTGGAAAGTCGGGCAAATCAACCGGTGGCTGCGGACCTTACTCATTATCGGGGGCTTTCTGATAGCCATGCCGACCGGCTGGCAAACACTCAGCATAGGATGCGGAATGGTAATTGCGGCAATGGCCACTCTGTTAACCAGAAAAATGTTAGCAAGACGGACCTGAGCCAGCAGGACAAGCAGTCCGGCAGGTAGCATAACGTCCTCTCCCGTCAAGGTAAAGGAGGGCAGAGGCAAGCCCTGTCCAAGCCGATAGATGTGGAAGTTTTGAGGTCACCCGCGCCGCACACGCGAATCCGGCAGTAATTTGCCCGCATTTGCCACAAAACACAACACCCTAGGGTAGCCTTGACATCCTGACTGGCCGGTGCTACAGTCGAGCTATCGACGCTCGAATTCGAGTGTTGATTTCACCTTAATGTTTCGCGGGAGATGAGGAGGCAAGGTATGTCCAGATGTCTGTCTTCGTTACTAGTTGTTACTGTTCTTCTAGTCCTATTGCTAACCGGATGCGCCGTTCCCTCCCCGGCACCGGCAACATCGCCAGCCGCTGCTCCTCCATCTCCCGTGGCCAAACCACCGTCCACGCCGGCCACCACCCCAACCCCCGCTGCATGGCAGTGGCCAAAAACGATAAACATCATCTCCTCGGGCGGCGTTGGTCTGGCGGCGGCGGTAGCCTGGGCGGCGGTCATGGACAAGGACACAGGAATGGCGATACGGGTTGTTGATGAGAGCAATGTACTTCTCCGTTTCAAGTGGGTGCGGGACGGCTCGTATTTCATGGGAGCCTACTCGGCTGATAACGCCGATTCCCAGATGCGGGCCGATGAAGGCTACGCCACCCGGGACAACGGCCCGTACGAGATGCGGATTTTCTACGTACGCTCGCAGATTGACTCCGGATACATTGTACGTGGCGATTCCAATATCAGGACCCCATATGACCTGAAAAAGGGCATACGGATCGCCCTGACGACTGCCGACCCCGTCGGCAAGGCAACCTTCAACGGCCTGCTGGCATGGGCTAATCTCAAGGAAGAAGACGCCGTGTGGGTCAGCGCTGGCTCATACGCCAAAAAGATAGAAGCGGTGGTTAACGGTCAGGCGGATATCACCCAGGCGTTTACCACCTCTACGGATACCTTCAAAGCTGCTTCCGCACCGAAGGGCATACGGTTTCTTGATTTACCTTATGACACCGACCCCGAGGGCGCCAAGCGGTATCTCGCCGTTGACCCGATAACTGATTTCGGCGTTATGTCCACCGGTGTCAAAGAGGCCCATGGCGTAAGGTCAAAGGCAGGAATTGCCATGTACTGCGGCCGTGCGGACGCCGACCCCGAACTGGTCTATAACGTGGTGAAGTGGCTGGATAAGAACTGGGACAAGTATAAGGACAAGCATGAATGGCTACTGAAGCAGAACATGGATGTCTTCATGCAGGGCCTGTCCCGGTGGTTTATCCCGGTGCACGACGGCGCTATAAAGTACCTCAAGGAAATCGGCAAATGGACTCCCGCCCATGACGCGCGGCAGAAGGAAAATGCGGCGCTCCTGACGCAATGGGTGAAGGCTTATCCTGAAGCCATCGCCAAAGCCGATGCCGCCAAGATTGACGTCAACCCGGACAATCCGGCCTGGGTCAAACTCTGGCAGGACTACCAGAAAGAGAAAGGGCTGAAGCGGTTCCAGATGTTCCTCGGGCTATAACTAACTGCCTGCCCCAAACCATAATCCGGAGTGGCAGGGAGGTCGGGGTCTCCCTGCCATTTCCATAAGGAGGGCAAACATGTCGGAAGCTGCCGGACCGGAGCCGACGGGACTGCATAAGGAGGAGGCAACACGCTACTGGTACCTGCCCACCATTCTGAAAATAGCGTACCTCACAATCACATTCATCGGCATCGGCCTCTTCATCATGTGGATTTTCGCCATCCAGCCCTTTGGTTTCATTTTCAGTACCACGCAGTACTTCTATTTGTTGTTCGCCTGTTTCACATTTGGCGTATTTGTGGTTATCCCGGCCAGCCGGAGGGACCCGGCTCACAGCAAACGGGTGCCCTGGTATGACGTGGTACTCGGTTCGGCGGTCTCACTCATCTGCGTCTACTTTTTTCTAAACGCAAGGCCAATAGATTTCGGCTGGGTACAGCCGCCAAATCTGTTTGTTTTTCTCGTGGCTCTGGTTTTTCTATTAATTTGCCTGGAAGGGGGACGCCGTATTGGTGGGGTGCCTTTTATCATCGTAGCTGCCCTCATCGGACTGTACCCGCTCATTGCCGGCCAAATGCCCGGCATCTTCTACGGCCGCTCTTTGTCCTTCCCTGACATTGTAGGCAACTTCGCCTTCGGCCGCCACGGCGTCCTGGGACTGCCGGCCGGTGTCATCGGCAACTACCTGCTGGCCTTTTTCATCTTCGCCGGAGTGCTCATGGCCTCGGGCGCCGGAGAGTCGTTCCTCAAGCTGGCGCTGGCTCTGGCCGGACGTTTCCGCGGCGGGGCGGCCAAAGTGGCTGTAGTAGCCAGCGGCTTCTTCGGCAGTCTCAGCGAAAGCACCACGGCAAATATCATGACCACTGGCTCATTCACCATTCCGGCTATGAAGAGAACCGGCTTCAAAGCGGAATACGCCGGAGCGGTTGAGGCTTGCGCCTCGGGGGCCGGAAACCTGATGCCGCCGGTAATGGGCGGCATCGCCTTCGTTATTTGCGTTATGACCGGTCTGGAATACGCCACTATTATGACCGCCTCGTTTGTCCCCGTCTTACTCTACTATCTAAGCCTCTTCCTCGTTGTGGATGCCCATGCTGCCAGCCATGGCCTCTCGGGCCTGCCACGCAATCTGTTGCCTTCACTCAAGGAGACCCTCAAACGCGGCTGGATATTCATTTTCGTCCTCGCATTCATGACTTGGGGCCTGGTGAGTCTGAGGTGGGAGGCAAAAGCCCCTATTTACTCGGCGCTCCTGATGATTGCCCTTGACTGTATCTACCGCGACACACGGATAAACTTGAGGCAGCTACATGAAATCGCGGTGAAAATCGCCGGCCTTATCAGCACCGTTTTTGCAATTATTTTGCCGGTGGGCCTAATCATATCGGGATTGATGACTACCGGCGTCCCGGCCAATGTTACGGCCTATATCATCAGTGCCGGCGGCGAGAGCATACCTTTAGTCCTGCTCCTCGGCGTACTCATGGCCTTTATCATGGGCATGGCCGGCATGGCCCTGACCGCCTACCTCTTCCTGGCTGTAACGCTGCTGCCGCCCCTGGTAACCGTAGGAGGGATTAACCTCACCGGAGCGCATCTTTTCGTAATGTATATTGTGCTCTATAGCGGCCTCACACCGCCGGTGGCGATTGCCGCCTTTGTTGCCTCCGGTGTTGCCCAGGCTAATCCGATGAGAACGGCGCTTATCTCTATGAGGCTCGGCTGGACGCTGTTTGTCGTATCTTTCTACCTGCTTTTCAGCCCCGGACTGATCCTACAGGCGCCGCTTACGGACATTATATACGCCATAGTTACCTGCGGTATAAGCATACCTATGATTGTCGGTGGAATCGAAGGCTATCTTCTCATAGTAGGTGGAGTCGCGTCCTGGGCACGGCCGCTGGTAGTTCTCGCCGGCCTGATGGTGGGTTTCCCCACCACCACCTGGCCGGTCAAGACGGCTGGACTTGCCCTGTTTCTGCTGGTAGCACTTACGCTGATGATGCTGGCCGGGCGCCGCACCGCCGGTCTGGCAAAACCAGAAACAGTGGTCCCAACTCCCGTGATTTCGACCACACCGCCTGTCGGCGTCTCAGAACTATTCAACTACCTGGCCCGACACCGCCTCAGCATCGTTATCTCCCTCTTCTGTTTAGGCGCGGCATTACTGGCCGCCGGACTGATGATACCATTCGTAGTTCTTGTTTACCTGGCTATTCTGGCAATCGCCGCGGCGGTTATTCTGATGAGGCTCTTAAGGAAGAAGTAACGGGGGCCGGTAGCCTACCAGTACCTCTTCCCGGTAACGAACTTTTCGACACCAGACTTCTTCAGTACTCTCAAATTTTTGAGATGGGCATCCCCATGAACCGGCTCAAGAGAAGCGCTATTCCGGCAAGATTCGAACTCAGTACACTGCCAGCAGCCGTCAATTCCCTTTTTCTGACAGCACTTACGTATCTTACAGAATGGCGGCCCGCCGCCCTTCCGGCAGGCATTGCGGCAACGGAACCTGACCATGGCGCCCAGAACTCTGTAGCAATCCCCGTACCCCGACAGTTCTTTGAAGAATGGTATCTTCGCCAGTTCAGCGGCATTACGCTCGAACTTCGCCCGCCTCAACTCTGCCCTGAGATCCCGGGCAAGGTCGGCAATCTTCCCCTGATGGATGAAACAGTCACCGCAATAAAGCCCGCAATGAGCCACCAGGTCAATCGTGCTAACCATCTCAAACCCTCCCTACTGTCTGACTTTACCACGCGCCATGGAGGCGACAACGCCGCCAGCGCAGAGAACAATAAATATGATGATTATGACACGGAGGCTGTACAGGAACTGGGGATAGACATCGGGCGTTACCTGAACACGGCCCATAACCACGGAAAAAACGAGCATGGCGAAACCCAGGCTGAACATCATCCCGATAGAGCGCATGGTGCCCAGCATGCCCGAGGCTACCCCGAAGAACTTCCGCTCTACCGCGCTCATCACGGCGTTGGTATTCGGCGCTGAAAACATGCCGAACCCGAAACCCAGTACAACGTTTACCAGGACGACATACCAGACCGGAGTCCCGGCCCCCAGCATGAGAAGAAGTATCAGGCTGATAAGCGACATGCCCATTCCAATCGAGGCCACGATGCGCGGCTCGACCCGGTCGGAGAGACGGCCGAAGACGGGCGAGAAAATAGCCATCATTACCGGTTGAGCTATCAGGACAAGACCGGCTTCCTGAGCGGTCAATGCCCTGACGTACTGGAGATAAAGACTGAGAAGAAAGGCTACGGCGAAAGTAGCGCTGTAATGGATGAGTGCCGCCAAATTTGAGAAGGCAAAGGCGATATTTCGTGTAAACAGCTTCAGGTCAATCACCGGGCTGGCAAACCGCCGCTCCCACCAGGCAAAGACGCCGACCAGCGCGAGCCCGAGCACTATAAAAATACCGCCGGCCGCTGACGGCAGTTCCGAGAAACCGTACATCACCGCGGTCAGCATCAGACAGTAAATAACCGCGCCGGTCAAATCGAACCTCTCTCCCTTGGCCTCGGACCATTCGCCACGTATCGCCCAAGCGGCAAGCGTCAAAATTACCACGCTAAGGGTCACGGTTACTACAAAGACACTGCGCCATCCCAGATTATCGGTCAGCAGACCGCCCAGCGCCGGGCCGACGGACAGACCTATGTACGTTGCGGCGGTGTTGAACCCCAGTGCCCGACCCCGCTCCTGAGGCGGTAGTACCGAGGTCATCATGGCAACGCCGGCACCAAACTGCATGGCGCCGCCGACGCCCTGGATGACGCGCATGGTTACTAGCATCGATGCCGACGGGGCGAAAATGAGGAACGCCGAAGCCCCGGCGAAGGTAGCGGCGCCGGCAAGGAAGAAGCGACGCCGCCCGTAGATATCACCAAGCCGGCCGAACGGCACCTGAAAAGCCGCCGCGGCCAAAAGGAAGCTGGTGGCCACCCAGCCCAGGGAAACGGCGTCCATGCCGAAATCGCGGCCGATGGCTGGGAGAGCAACATTAACGGACGACGATGTGAACGGGACAATGAAAGAGGCAATCGCCACGGTCACAACGACTATTTGGGTCTTCCGGCTATCGGTACGCGGCGGGACTTCGGCGTTAAGGGCATTCATGAGACGCTATTATACTCTCGCAAGACTCCGTGCTCACCCGGCGGCTTCTCCCGGTCCCGTCGGCCACACAATATGAACCAGTTATATACGACGATTGCGCCCGGCGAAGAATCGGCTATAATTTGGCCCGATTGTCGCCGTTCTTCTAATTAAGATGGTTAGCTCTACGAGCCGCCAGCGGGAGTAAGGTCATGTCTAACCCCGGTCTTGATCAGCTCTGCATCAACACCATTCGCTTCCTTGCCATCGACGCGGTGGAGCAGGCGAACTCAGGTCATCCCGGCGCACCGATGGGTATGGCGGCGATGGCCTATACTCTGTGGGACCGTCATCTCAAGCACAACCCGGCTGATCCGAAATGGCCCGACCGTGACCGCTTTGTCCTCTCGGCGGGACACGCCTCGGCCCTGCTCTATGCCCTGCTCCATCTCACCGGCTATGACCTGCCGCTCGACGAGATAAAGCGCTTCCGTCAGTGGGGAAGCAAGACGCCAGGGCACCCGGAATTTCACCTGACACCCGGAGTTGAGACCACCACCGGCCCGCTTGGCCAGGGCTTCGCCAATGGTGTCGGTATGGCCATCGCTGAACGCGCCCTGGCCCGACGCTACAACCGGCCTGGCCTCGAGCTTTTCAACCACTACACCTACGCCATCGTCTCCGACGGCGACCTCCAGGAAGGCGTTGCCTCCGAAGCGGCCTCCCTGGCCGGGCATCTCAAGCTGGCCAAGCTCATCTACCTCTATGACGATAACGACATCAGCATTGACGGCCCTACCGACATTACCTTCACCGAAGACGTCAAACAGCGGTTCCTCGCCTACGGCTGGAACGTGGTCGGACCGATTGACGGCATGGATACTGAGGCTGTCGACACCGCCATCCGCGCCGCCAGAAGCCAGTCGGAGCGTCCATCCCTCATCATCTGCCGCACCGTCATCGGCTACGGCAGTCCCAACAAGGCCAATAGACCATCGGCCCACGGCGAACCGCTGGGCAAGCAGGAGACAAGGCTGACCCGGGAGAACCTCAGGTGGCCTTATGGTCCGTTCGAAGTGCCGTCGGAGGCGGCGGCCCACCTGCGGCGGGCAGTGGAACGCGGCAAGGCCGACCAGGCCCGCTGGCAGGTGCTTCTCGACCAGTACCGCGCGGCCTTTCCGTCCGAAGCCCGACAGCTTGAAGCTGACCTCAACGGCGACCTGCCGGCAGAGTGGGACAGGGACCTGTCCGACCTGTTCAAGCCGGGCGACAAGCCACTAGCCACCCGTGAGGCGCTGGGCCGGCTCCTGAACAAGACTGCGGGGACCGTCCGCAACCTCACCGGTGGTTCGGCTGACCTGGCCGGCTCAGTTAAGACGCTCCTCAAAGATGGCGGCGACTGCTGTGCCGCCGATTACTCCGGCCGAAACATCCGTTTCGGCGTCCGCGAGCATGCCATGGGCGCCATTGCCAACGGCATCGCCCTGCACGGAGGTCTGATACCCTTTACCGGCACTTTCCTGGTCTTCTACGACTACATGAGACCACCGGTACGGCTGGCGGCGCTTATGGGCCTGCACGTCATCTTCGTCTTTAGCCATGATTCAGTCGGCCTCGGCGAGGATGGCCCGACCCACCAGCCAGTGGAGCAACTGATGGGTCTAAGACTGGTACCGAAGCTGGTTACGATACGCCCAGCCGATGCTTTAGAGATGGTGGAGGCCTGGAAGATTGCTCTGGAACGCAAAAACGGCCCGACAGCGCTCATCTGCACACGTCAGAACCTGCCGGTGCTCGACCGGGACAAACTGGCGCCGGCCAGTGGGGTCGGCCGCGGCGGTTACGTCCTCTGGGAGACCGGCGGCACGCCGCAGGTGATACTCATCGGGACCGGCTCCGAAGTCCACATCGCCCTTGAGGCCGGACGGTTTCTCCAGGCCGAGGGCATACGCAGCCGGGTTATCTCTCTGCCATCATGGGAACTCTTCGACGCCCAGCCACCCGAGTACCGCAGGTCGGTACTTCCTCCGGAGATCAAGGCCCGCGTTTCCCTGGAGGCGGGGCAGACCATCGGCTGGGAGCGCTATGTCGGTCTCGACGGTGTTGCCATCGGCCTCAACCGCTTCGGTGTTTCAGCGCCGGGACCGGTGATATACGAGCAGTTCGGCCTGACGGCACGGCGGATGGCTGACGAGGCGAAGAGACTTATCGGGAGGTAAGAGACCGCCGCTCATGATAACGAATGAATCGGTCAATTGCCCGGGCGGCTCCGGATACCGAGTTATAGACCGGCAGGCCGGCCGCGGCCAGGGTCTGCTGACACTCAATCGCTGCCACTCTGGTCTCGGGAAGAATCGTGTGCGATATCACCACCGCTATCGGCATGCTCCCCTCGCGGTGGACCCGGACAACATCGTTGACCAGCACCCTGAGAGAAGTCACCTCGGAGATGGCCCGCGGCAACAGGAACATACCCATCGGGATATGGACGATCAGAAAATCCACATCCGCCTTCTGCATTATCTTGAGCGGCCAGTAAACACCATCGGTAAAGCCGTGCGTCGACTCGTCTATCGGGTTGTGCAGGATGAGACCGGGGTCATTCTTGAAGTGCCGCCGCAGTTCGTCCTCAATGTCACGGGACAGCCGGGGCAGGAAGAGCCCGCCCCCGGCGCACTCGTCAGTAGCCTGGACGGTGGCACCGCCGGTCATGCCCACCAGCCCAACACGCCTTCCTTTTAACCGCGGCAGGAAGCGAAAGGTTACGACGACATCAATAAGCTCCTCGAGTGAACCGACCTGGACCGCCCCGGTCTGACGGAACAGGGCGTCCCAGACACGGTTGGAGCCTGCCAGAGAACCTGAGTGTGAAGCCGCGGCTACGGCGCCGGCTTCAGTAACGCCTCCCTTAAAGATGGCCACTGGCTTCTTCCTCACCGCCTCTCCAAGCGCCACCAGGAACCTCCGGCCATTCTTGACGCCCTCAAGGTACATGGCAATCATGCTTATGCCGGGATCGGCGACCATATACTCAAGCAGTTCCGTCTCATTGATGTCAGAGGCATTACCGTAGGAGATGCCCTTATTCAACCGGATACCACGCTGGGCCGAGGCCCGTGTAAAGTTGATAGCATTACCCCCGCTCTGAGAGATAAACCCGATGGGACCCGACCCCTGGGGAAACTCCGTGCCCGGCGAAAGCCCGACCTCGGGGCAGAACGGTCCGAGGCAGTTGGGGCCAATGATTCGTACCCCTCCGTCTTTTGCCCGGGCCACAATCTCCTGCTCCAGCCGGCGTCCCTCCTCACCAATCCGCTCGCTGAAACCGCCGGTGAAGATAGACACCGCCTTCACCCCTTTGGCGATGCACTCGTCTATCAGCCCCGGTATGAATTCTCGGGAGACACAGCAAAACACCAGGTCCGGTGTTTCCGGCAGGTCAATGAGACTGGTATAGAGCCGCGTGCCGTTGAAACTACCGCCCTTACGGTTCACCAGATAGATGCGGCCCTGATATCCAAAAAGTCTTAGAGATTCGTGGTACATGGCGCCGGCACTCCAGGCCGCCGGCCCGGTGGAAACGCCGACGATGGCCAGCGCCTCAGGATAGAAGATGAAATCAAGCCCTTTTCGATCGGCCGGGAAGGTCAAGGCTTCGCCTTCTTCACGTATTCAACCATGTAGTTGGCGATAAAGATAGCAGCGTCGTACATGTCTTCACCCTTCATACTCCGGATATTATCGCCGGAGAACAGGGCACGGAGGCGGCTGGGGAACTCGTCATCAGCCTCGTCATAAATGAAATGGACTTCAACACCAGGGAAAAACTCCTTGCGAATGGCCCAGGTCTCATGCAGGCCAAGGGACTCGACCTCGCCGCCGATATGACGGGCCAGCCCGGCAATGTCCTTAAAGCCACGGAACGTCTCCTTGCGGTGGTCGAGGCCGCGCTTCAGCGAGCCATCATGCGGACTGACCACGCCCTCAAGGTCCCTGACGGCGTATAGCTTCTTGCTTTCCCCTGCCATGGTTAGCCCCTTTCTGCCTTGCGCCAGCCCCGCAGGCAACAGAAGGAGCTATTCTACCAGATAGGAAACATGATTTCAGTGCTATCCGATGATGCCATGCAACAGCGAAAAATGGCATCCGGCGGAGCAGCGCAACAGGGAACTGCTAACTAACTTATAGCCCCAGCTTCCCCATCATCTCCCTGACGCCCTTTCTCAGCGGGGAGTTTTCGGGCAGGTCCGTAATCGGCCTGCCGGTGATTTCAAGGGAGGGTAGATTGG
Organism: Dehalococcoidia bacterium; assembly: GCA_034431935.1. Classification (GTDB taxonomy): domain Bacteria; phylum Chloroflexota; class Dehalococcoidia; order GIF9; family JBFMDU01; genus JBFMDU01. The sequence continues at coordinate 27,741 of DAOUCU010000037.1, forward strand.
GATCCTCGGGAATGGCGGCAACTATTTCAATCTTCGCCTCATCAGCGATTCTCTTAAGCTCAGGAGGGAGCCCGTTGCGGACGCGGTTCACGACAAGACCGATCTTGCCGACCCTGGTCCGCAGTTCCTTGATAAGCTCTTTCATGCGGATGGCGGCGGTGATGCCGCGGACGGTGGGGTCGGTAACTGCCAGCATGATATCAACATCGCGCGTCGTCTGACGGCTGATGTGCTCCATGCCAGCCTCGGAGTCAATGACCACGTACTTGTAGCTGTGCCCCAGTTTATCTATGGCCTGGCGGAGCATATTGTTGGCGGCGCAGTAACACCCGGGCCCTTCGGGACGGCCCATGGCCAGGAGGTCAATGTTATCGCCTTCGACCACTGCCTCGCGGATGCGCATGGTAAGGTAGTCCTGCTTCGGTATCTCCGGCGAGAGCCGCCCTTTCTGGATGTCGTCGGTGGTATCCTCGCGGATGCGACCGACGGTCTTACCCAGCGGCATACCCAGCGCCTGGTTGAGATTGGTGCTGGGGTCGGCATCGATAGCAAGAACGACGCCCTTCTCCGAAAGCATACTCGCCAATAATGTGGAAACGGCTGTCTTGCCGACACCACCCTTACCGACTACGGCGATAGTTACTGTCATATAAGCTGTTCTCCCTGCCCCTTCCCTGACAGGGAATGGGGAGATTCTCTACAGAGGGGCTAAGCCCGTCTTAACACTTCTTCAGGAGTCGCCATTCCTTGAAAAAGGGGAGAATGAGTTTTCGAGATGGCAACGTACCTTTAAACACCCCGGTAGTTTACATAAGACAGGACTTGCTTTCAAGCTTCCTTTGGCCGCGGCGGCGAGGGGGGAAGAGCGCTGACCGGCGATATTTTTATCACGGCGGTGAACTCCGGCGGACAGCGCTCGAGGCAATTGCCGCACTTAGTGCACTTCTCCTGGTCAATGACCTTGATGCCCTTCTCGTCGCTGAAGATAGCCCTGGTGGGGCAGGTAAGAACACAATGCTCGCAGGCCCGGTCGCACTTATCCGGCCTGATGTAATAGGCAATCAGGTCGCGGCAGACCAGTGAAGGACACCGCTTTTCCTTTATGTGCGCCTCGTACTCCTCGCGGAAATAACGAAGCGTGGTCAGTAGCGGGTTCGGCGCCGTCTGTCCCAGGCCGCATAGTGACCCGGCAACAATGTCCTCCCCCAGTTCAGCCAGCAGGTTAAGGTCTTCCATCCGGCCGCGGCCGGCGACAATATCATTAAGGATGTCCAGCAACTGCCTTGTCCCAAGCCGGCACAGGGTGCACTTGCCACACGACTCCTTCTGGCAGAAATCGAGGAAGAACCGGGCGGTGTCGACCATACAGTTGCTGTCATCCATAACGATAAGCCCACCCGACCCCATGACCGCACCCGCCCTGGTCAACGAATCAAAGTCCACCGGTGTATCGAAAAGGATCTCCGGCAGACAGCCGCCGGATGGCCCACCAATCTGCACCGCTTTCAGCCTCTTACCGCCGGCGACCCCGCCGCCGATGTCACTGATTAACGTCCGAATGGTCGTCCCCATCGGCACTTCCGCGAGGCCGGAGTTGACCACCTTTCCGGCCAGGGCGAAGACGGCCGTCCCCTTACTCCCCTCGGTGCCTATCGAGGCAAACCAGGGCGCGCCCTTCTCGATGATAAGCGGCACACAGGCGAAAGTCTTGACGTTATTGAGCACGGTGGGCTTGCCCCAGAGGCCGGACTCAGCAGAATGCGGCGGCCTGGCCCGGGGCATACTCCGCTCGCCCTCAATCGCCCGCATCAGCGCCGTCGACTCACCGCTGACGAAAGCCCCGGCGCCCTTAGCAATACGTATCCGAAAGCTAAACCGGCTCCCGAGGACACGGTCGCCGAGGAGCCCTGCCTCCTCAGCCTGCCTGAGCGCGATTTCGAGCCGCCGCACCGCCAGCGGGTACTCGGCACGTACGTAAATATATCCCTGGTTACTGCCGATGGCGTAGCCGCAAATAATCATGCCCTCAATGACCTGATGGGGGTCGCTCTCAAGGATGATTCGGTCCATAAAGGCACCGGGGTCACCCTCATCGCCATTGCAGATGACGTACTTCGGCGTCACCGGCACACGGCGTGCCTGCCACCACTTGGTACCAGCAGGGAAACCGGCGCCGCCGCGGCCACGGAGATGGGACAGAGTAACCTCGTTCAGGACATGCTCCGGAGGCATGGCAAGTGCTTTCTCCAGCGCACGGTAGCCATTCACCGCGATATAGTGGTCAATGTCCTCCGGATTGATTTCCCCGCAGTTACGCAGGATTAGCCGCTGTTCCCTCTCAAACCGGGGCAGCTCGGGTATCCGAAGAGGTTCGCCACTACCGCCCTCGACGGTTCCCAGGGCCAGGTCGAGGCACGGGTCGTCGTTAACAAGATAGCCCTGGACAAGCCGGGCAACCTGCATCTCGGTGATGTTGTGATAGCAGACACGGAAGGCGCCGGGCTTGCTGATGGTGACCAGCGGCTCGGCGTAGCACATACCCATGCAGCCGACCGGGACCAGACTGGCCTCGACGTTCTGCTGTTTCAGCTCACGCTCGAAGGCAGCCAGCACCGTCATGGCACCAGCCGCCCGGCCACAGGTAGCAGTCCCGATAGTGATTACCGGTTTTCCGCCACCAATCAGGTCCTGCCATTTCGAGCCGGCACGCTCACGGAGCTCGGCCATTCCCATCGGCTACTCCGACTTCGGCTCCTGGCCAGTCTGTACTTTCCGGGCGGCAAAAACCTCCTCCACCTTGAATGGTGTCATCCTCGGCTGAACGCTATCCCCAACCACCATGACCGGAGCAATGGCGCAACAGCCAACACAGGCCACTCTTTCCAGACTGAATTCACCATCGGGAGTAAGACCGCCGACCTTAATATCCAGGGTGCGCTCGGCGGCTTCAAGGACAAGCTGGCCGCCGGCCATATGACAGGCAGTGCCCAGGCACACCCTGACGGGGTTCCTGCCCAGGGGTGTAAAGCGGAACTGGTTGTAAAAAGTGGCGACCCCATAGACCTTACTCTCGGGCACCCGGATGAAGCGGGCAACAGCGAGCATCGCCTCGGACGGAAGAAAGCCAAATTCGTCCTGAACAGCCTGGAGTATTGACAGCAGTTCACCCTTCTCCCCATGGTAGCGGGAGAGGACGGCGTTCAGACGTTTCTCCAGGTCGGGCGGCTTATGGGCGGTGTTCGGTGGCCCTGTCACGGCGCCGATGGTAGCAGAATCCAGGCGGCTACGCCACCTAGTTCTTCCACTTCTCGACCAGCTTGGGCAACCAGGCAGGGATTTCGCTGGCTTCCCTGGGGCCGACGATGATCTCCCAGCCGGGCAGGGCTTCCTCAAGCTCGCCCTTGATGCGGGCAACCTTACCCGGGATGACAAGCCTGCGGTGCTTCACCCTGTCGGCGACGCCAACCTTCTTAACAAAGGGGCCGATAGTATCGCCGGAGAACTTGCCCGCTGCCCAGGCGGTGAGAACTCCGAGCCCTTCAGTGTGCTTCACGGCCAGCCATGCTGGCACCTTGGAGCCTTCAGTTTCCGAAGAAACGATGAAGTAGGTCAGCGCCCAGTTGCCCGTGAGCAGTACCGGAGCATTTTCGTCCGGGCTGTTGATGCCATAGACCTTCTCTTCGACCGACATCGGCACGCGCGGGTCGGTGTAGATGTTGAGCCTGAGGACCGCAAGCGCCAGAAGCGAGGCTTCGTCAATATCGGAGAGCACAATAACGCCCGGGTACTTGCATATCATGACCGCGGCCGCGGCCATTTCGTTTAAACCGCCGCCGGCAGTGAGGGCCGGGAAGGCAATGGTCGGGTAGCCCAGCGGGCGGAATCCCTGCTTGAGCGCGGCACGCCGGATGAAGGTCTGGTCACGGATGGCATCGAGGACGGTCTTCGAGCCGGGGTCGAGCACCAGGTCGTCAAGCCCGGCCGCCTTGAGCCTGGTAGTCAGCGGGATAAGCTCCTCAACACCGGCGCCGCGAACGCCCAGCGGCGTCGGCGCCGCCTTGAAGGCGGTAATAGCTTTATCAACATTATCTTTAGTGACGGGATAGACCAGCGGGTTGCGGGCGCCGCAAATCTGCCGGGCGGCGACCAGAGCATCAAAGTCCTCAGAGATGAGCACCAGAGGAACATCGGTGGTCTCGCAGACTTTCTTGACCAGCGCCTCATAACCGGCACGGTTACCGGAGGCAAAGCGCAAAGCCAGCATGTCGGCCTTTAGAATAAGACCGACGCGCTCGAACTTCATATCCTTGATTTTCTTTATCTTGGCGTCAACATCGGCCGTCGGCTCATTGTCGCTGATGAGGATAGCCAGACCCGGCTTATTGAAAAAGGTCTTCTCGTGGCGGTAAAGGACTTCCTCGTTGCCGATTTTGATGGCATTGGCTCCAGTACCAATGGTCACCAGCTTCATCGGCGGCGCCAGCGCCTCGGTCAGCTCGGCCTTCACCTCCGGGGCAAGGTAGGTGCACTTGTCCACGGTGGTGCCGCCAGAAGCCAGCTTCATGGCGTAAGCGAAGCAGGTGGGAAAACCGCATTCCTTGCAGTTCTTTTTACCGCCATCCGGCAGCCTCTTAACGATGTCGGTCCCTTTAAGCGCCATTTCAAAAACCTCCTATACGGGTGCTGGAAAGGGGGTGAGTCCTCCTCTTTGGCAAAACATCCTACGATGGTATTTCGACTTCGCCCTTTACCCAGGGATGACCTTTCTCAGTCAGCCAGGCCGACAGCTTGTCGGCCGAGTCCACGTCCTCCTCGGTGGCTATCTTATCATAAAGGTCGGGCGGGATGGCGTCCTTGTAGCGCTCCTTGAGCTCTTTCGGCATCCAGACTATGCGCCGGATGCCGCCGTCGGCCTGCATGAACTTGGGGGACCTGATGTACTCCAGAGCCATGCCAAGGCGTCCTTCCACCTGGAGACCGCCGCTGGTCTCACCGGCCATGGTTGAAAACGGCGTGCCCAACGGGGTGCGGCCGGTAAACTCGCGGTGCACGATACCGAAGGCGTCAACCTCCGGGATGTAGAAGCTGATCGACTGGAAACAGCCGCAGGATGTGTGTGGGTGCTCAAAAGCGCTGTGAAGATAGACGCGGTCGTACTTGCCCATCGACCGCTGCGCCTCCACCTCATTGGCACCGGTGTACTCGCCCTTAATCTTGTCAACCAGCTCGCCCTTCTGAATGGCGAATATGGGGCCCTCCGGGTCCAGCTTGGCAGCGGCGCGACCGTCGAACCAGTTGATAGCGCCGCAGTTGGAGATGCGTTCCGGGCTGATGATACAGACATGGGTGGGGGCGAAGCTCTGGCAGAGGACACAGCCGTAAAGCTCGTTGACGTCCTCTTCCTTCAGGCCGCGGGCACGCTCGTCCCTTTCTTTGTAGACGGCCAAGGCTTTGGGATACAGTTCTTCAACTTTCTTCGGGTCGGTAACGAAGGTAATAGCTATTTTTTCGATGACGGACAGTTCCGAAGTATAAAGGAAAATGAGTATTTGGCCGAGCACCTTGAGGTTCAGGCCCTTTTTGAAGGCTTCCTTATGTATTCTGATCCAGATATCGTTGCGCTGGTTCATGTGGTAGGCGCCGTCAACATAGTTGGCATAAAGGTGCATACGTCGCTCGATGACCGGCTCCATGTCTTTTTCCAGATTGGCGCCGGCAATATCGATAAGGATGGCCAGCGGGTGGGTGCTGCCTTCGGGCAAGTTCTCGATATCGTTGCCGATAATGGTCACCTTCTCGTGCTCGACCTCCTCCGGCCTCTTCACCGTCACCAGCTCAAACTTGTACTTGATGTCCGGGCCGCCGAACTCTACCTGGAAGTCCTTTTTACGGATGGTCTGGCCTTCATACTGGGGGCCAATGTCAACCGGGAACATGCCTGCCATTTATACTTATGCCTCCTTTACATTCAGTTCAGCAATCATCTTCTCCAGGAACTCTTTCCACTTATCGTCCCGGAGGTTAGCCAGAGAGTACGATGCGTGAGGGAAGACGTACTTGCACAGGGTCATCGTCTTCAGGTGCGGGGCGAAGTGCTTCAGGGTCGAGAGGCCCTGGTTGCCCAGGTCACTCCTGACGCCAAGGAATATCACCAGGTC
>DAOUCU010000038.1:0-7870 GCA_034431935.1 Dehalococcoidia bacterium
GGCGCAGGTTCGGCAGGCCCAAAGTATGCCCCCTCTGTGTTGAAAAAGCCAAGGAAGTCGATTACAAGGACGCAGCTAGACTCGGCCGGTTCATCTCCGACCGCGGCCGCATCGACACACGCCGGCGTACGGGCATGTGCGCCAAGCATCAGCGGATGGTTTCCCAGGCTATCAAGAGAGCCCGTCATCTGGCGCTCCTGCCTTACACGGCCGAACACATTCACTACACGGGAGGCGTCGGTACCGTCGAAAGACCGCCCAGGGTGAGACTGCCGAGACGCGAGCCGTCAGCCACACCGCCACAAACTGCTCAGGCTCCCACCCCGGCAGCCCAAACCCCAATACCAACTTCAGAGAAGGAAGAAAGTGCCCAAGCGAACATATCAGCCAAGGAAGCTTAAGCGGGCCCGTACACACGGTTATCTGGCGCGAGCCGGCACCAAAGGCGGACGAAAAGTACTTAAGTCAAGGAAACTCAAGGGACGCTGGCGCCTGACGGTGACCGACTGATTACAGTGAACAGGGTAGGCGCTCTACATCGACGGAGCGAGTTCCAGACAGTCTACGAAAGGGGACATACTTGGACAGCCCACCCGCTGGTAATGAAGGTCCTGCCCAATAGCACCGGAGCAAGCCGGCTGGGGTTTTCCGTAGGCAAGAGCGTCGGCAAGGCGGTGGTACGAAACCGAGTGCGGCGCCGTTTAAGAGAAATAGCCAGGCGGATACTTCTGAAACCAGGATGGGATATCGTCATAATTGCCCGACCTGACAGTTCGAACAAAGACTATTATGAACTCAGCGCAACAGTAGAAAAACTGCTGTGCCGTGCGCGGCTGATACGTGAGAGCAATGAAGGAACTGACACTAGAACTGATTAGACTATATCAGTCCACCATTTCCCGGGTGACGCCGCCATCGTGCCGCTTTACCCCGACTTGCTCTCATTATGCCTGTGAAGCCATCGAGCGCTTCGGGCTGGCCTACGGCACATGGCTCACCGTCAAGCGGTTAGCTCGGTGCAATCCCTTTAACCCGGGCGGCTACGACCCTGTCCCTGAAGCCACGCCGGAGCACCGGAACCGCTCCGGCGTCATGGAGGCAACCGCAGGTGAGTAAACGCCGCCGGCTGGTCATTATTGCCACGCTCCTGATGTCCTTGGTCGCCCTCTCAGCCTGTACCGGTCCCCCGCCGATACGCGGCTGGTCCGGTTTCGCCATCGGCAAGGACACCCTTTATCTGGGCGCCATGGACGGCCGTATCCTGGGGCTCAGTCAGACATCACGCGCCCAGAACCTGAACTTTCCCGCCCAGGGCGAATGGGAATTCACTCCAAAAGTTACCGTACGTTCAAGCGGTTTTGGCTGCGCTCCTGCACCAACCACCTCAGCCACCTACGGCACCCCCGGTCTTACCGGTGATCTTGTCTATGTTGCCACCTACGAAGGCAAAGTGATGGCTATCGCTGCTCAGACCGGCTCCCTGCGATGGGTCTATCCTCGCGAGACTGGCGAGTATCTCGGGAGCATTGTCGGCGCACCCGCTATTGCTGGCGACACCATCTATGTCACAAGCTCTGACGGCAAGCTTTACGCTTTCGATACCGCAACCGGCGACCGCCGCTGGGAATTTGCCACTTCGGGACGTATCTGGGCCACCCCAGCGGTGAGCGGTGATATTATTTACATCGGCAACTTTGAGGGCGATGGTTATGCTGTTTCAGCCAAAGATGGCAGACTGGTCTGGAACATAAAAACAGGAGCCGCGGTAGCCTCAGTCAGCGCCGGCAAGACCGGCCCGGTCCTCTTTGGTCTTTTTAACAATGAACTCCGCGCTTTCGACCCAAAGGACGGCTCCCCTCTCTGGCAGTTCCGGGGCAATAACTGGTTCTGGGCGCCGCCGCTGGTGAGCGGCAATTACATTTACGCATCGTGCCTCGACAGCTCTTTATACGCTATCGACGCCGTAAGCGGCCGCCAGTTGTGGAAATACGATGCAAAATCACAGATTAATTCATCGCCACTGCTGTATGGCAACCGGCTGGTAGTTATTTCGCAAAGCGGTGATGTTTGCCTTGTAGACCCAAAGAATGGTACAGAACTCAAAAGAATCGCCCTCGGAGTCGAGGTGCTCGCACCGCCGGCGGTTTCCGGAGATATGCTGTTCGTCCATGCCAGAACTCAATGGGTCTACGGTGTTAATCTTAAGTCGGGAGAGGTGGTCTGGAAATTCAACACCACTCCGCCGGCACGGTAAGGAAGCCAGCTTAAATGAACCTCTGGAACACAATCGTCCTCGAGCCAGTCTTGAATGTCCTGCTGGCTATGGCAGGTATGCTTTTTCACAACTTCGGCCTGGCTATCATCGTTCTGACGGTTGTCATCCGCCTGGCCATGACCCCCCTTACCAACCGCCAGACCAGGTCCTCCAGGGCGATGGCCGAGCTTCAACCCAAAATCCAGGAGCTACAGCGTAAATATAAGCGGGACCAGCGCAAGCTTCAGGAGGAGATGTCCAAGCTCTATAAAGAAGCCGGAATCAGCCCGCTGGGATGCCTCTGGCCGATGCTCATCCAATTCCCTATCTGGATCGGCCTCTACCAGGCCATCATGCAGGCCATGGCAGCCAATCCCGAAGACCTGCTTAACCTGTCACAGCACCTGTACCGATGGGGCCTGGTACAACAGGGAGTACCTGCCCGCCAGAGCTTTCTCTGGCTCAACCTCGCTCAGCCCGATTCCTACATGGTCCTGGCCGTTCTGACCGGCGGCACCATGTGGGTACAGCAAAAGATGGTAACGCCACCAGCCACCGACCCTAAACAAAGACAGATGACCCAGATGACTACGATGATGATGCCGCTGATGTTCGGCCTGTTTACCCTCCAGTTCCCAAGCGGCCTGGCTCTCTACTGGGTTGTCTCCAATATCATCGGCATCATCATCCAGTACATTAGCGGCGGCTGGGGTTATCTCCGCACCCCGACAGTCCAGCCGGTACTGGTACCCCAGAAACCTGCAGAGAAGAAGTGAGGTCGCTCATGAAAGAGCTCGAGATAGGTGCTAAGACCGTCGAGGATGCTCTGGCGGTAGCTCTCCTGGAACTCGGTGTGACCAGAGACCAGGTGGAGGTCACCGTCCTCAAGAAAGGCCGTGCCGGTGTTTTCGGCGTTGGCGCTGAAGATGCCAGAATCAAGGTAAGGGTCGTCGAAAAACCCCCTGTGGCAAAGACGACCGAGGCCGCGGACGGAGACGCAAACCGGCCTGTCACGGCCACACAGGGCAATGTCGCGCAGATAGCCACCGAGGTCCTCACAACCCTCCTGCGCCTGATGAAAGTGAAGGCCGAAGTCATCGCCAGTCCCGGCAACGCTGAGGCGGCGGTGACCCTGGACATCCAGGGCGATGACCTGGGCGCGCTCATCGGCCGCCGCGGGCAGACACTGGCTTCCCTCCAGTTTATCGTCAGGCTCATCGTTTCGGAGCGCGTCGGCAAATGGCTGCCCATTGCCATTGATGTTTCCGGTTATAAAGAACAGCGCCGTCAGTCGCTCCGGCGGCTGGCTCTCAACCTCGCCGACCAGGTAAAGTCCTCCAGGCGGCCGGTCGTCATGGAGCCAATGCCGGCTGACGAGCGGCGGATTGTTCACCTTGCCCTGTCCGACCATCCGGATGTCACTACCCAGAGCACCGGTGAGGGTGAAGAGCGCAAGGTGGTCATCCAGCTCAAGAAGCGCTAGCCATGTTTCAGGCCGTCAATCCCAAAGCCAGCTTCCCCGAACTGGAAGAGCGCATCCTCCATTTCTGGAAAGAGCATTCCATTTTCGCCAAGAGCATCGAGTCCCGCAGGCACGCGCCCCTCTTCGTCTTCTACGAGGGCCCTCCAACGGCCAACGGCAGGCCAGGCATCCACCACGTCCTGTCCCGCATCTACAAAGACATCATCCTGAGATACCGGACCATGCGCGGCTATTCGGTACCCCGCAAGGCCGGCTGGGACACCCACGGCTTGCCCGTCGAACTCGAAGTCGAAAAAAAACTCGGCTTCACCGGCAAACAGCAGATTGAAGAATACGGCGTCGCCAGGTTTAATGCCCTCTGTCGGGAAAGCGTCTTCACCTATCTTAAGGATTGGGAAAAACTTACCGAGCGCATCGCTTTCTGGCTTGATATGGCCCATCCTTACATTACCATGGACAACGGCTACATTGAGTCCGGTTGGTGGGCCATCAAACAACTCTGGGACAAGAACCTCATCTACCTGGGCTATAAGGTCACACCGCACTGCCCCAGGTGCGGCACTTCCCTGAGTTCTCATGAGGTCGCTCTCGGCTACAAGGACGATGCCAGCGACCCCTCGGTCTTCATCAAGTTCAAGGTCGACCTCAGTCACGGCAGACCGTCGGAAACCGCGCGCCGGACATTTGCTTCTAACGTACCGACCTATCTCCTTGCCTGGACGACTACTCCCTGGACACTCCCCGGCAACACCGCCCTGGCCGTTTCACCTCAAGCCGAATACGCCGTGGTCGAGCAGACCACGGAGACCGGCAAGGAACGGCTGGTGTTGGCTTCGGCCAGAATCAGCCACAGCATCAGAGGCAGCTACCAGGCAATAGGCACACTCAAAGGCAGCGAGCTCATCGGCTGTCACTATGAGCCGCTTTTCAAGCCCGGCGACTTCAACGTGGCCGTTGAACAGTTCGCGCCGAAAGATGGCGCCGACCGGCGCACCGCGCTCAAACTTGTCTATGAGCCGGCCCGGGCGGGGCATCCCGCTTCGGGCAATCCGCCGCTGAGCTACTGGGTCATCGGCGGCGACTTCGTTTCCATGGAAGACGGCACCGGCATAGTACACATCGCCCCCGCCTTCGGCGAGGTGGACTTCACCGCTGGCGAGAGGGAGGGCCTGTACTTCGTCCAGCATGTAGATGGGGCCGGCAATATTACCGGCAGTTACCCATTCTCTGGCAAGTTCGTCAAGAAGGCCGACCCGCAAATCAGCGACATCCTCTCCAGCCGCGGGCTTCTCTACCGAAGTGAGCGCATTACGCATACGTATCCCTTTTGCTGGCGTTGTGATACCCCGCTCTTGTACTACGCCAAGCAAAGCTGGTACATCCGGACGACCGCCTTCAAGGACAAACTGCTCGCAGGCAATGAGCAAATCAACTGGTATCCGGAACATATCAAGTACGGCCGCTTCGGCGATTGGCTTGAGAACAACGTGGACTGGGCCTTCTCCCGCGAGCGCTACTGGGGAACACCCCTGCCCATCTGGCAATGCGAGTCATGCGGCCACAGCGAGTGCGTTGATGGCATCAGCGACATCAAACGACTCGCCGATACCGACGCCATGATGAAGAACGGTCAGTCTCTTGAAGACTGCCTGACAGACCTTCACCGGCCCATGGTGGATGCTATCCTTCTCAAATGCGCCAGGTGCGGCAATTCAATGCGGCGGCGTCCCGAGGTTATCGATTGCTGGTTCGATTCCGGGGCTATGCCCTTTGCTCAATGGCACTATCCCCATGAGAACAAGGCTGAGTTCGAAAAGCACCGCCAGGCGGATTTTATCTCGGAAGCTGTTGACCAGACCCGGGGATGGTTCTACAGTCTCCATGCTCTGTCTACCATGCTCTTTGAGAGGCCGGCTTTCAGGAACGTAATTTGCCTGGGTCACATTCTTGACGCCGATGGCGAGAAGATGAGCAAGACCCGCGGCAACGTTGTCGACCCCTGGTCGGTGCTCAACACCAGCGGCTGTGACGCGCTACGCTGGTACTTTTTCACCTCGGCACCGGCGGGCAATGTCCGCCGCTTCTCGGCCCAGATGGTGCAGGAAACCCTGCGCAGTTTTCTCCTGACCCTCTGGAACGCCTACTCCTTCTTCGTCATGTACGCTAACATCGACAGGTACGATCCGAAGTCAGCAGTCCCGACTTCGCTCAGCGACCTCGATACATGGATACTGTCTGAGCTAAACCAGCTCATTGCCGATGTAACTGAGGCTCTTGAAAAATATGATCCGACGACTGCGGCGCGCCGCATCGAGGGTTTCGTCGATGACCTCTCCAACTGGTACATCCGCCGCAGCCGCCGCCGCTTCTGGAAAAGCGAAAGTGACACCGACAAGCTGGCGGCGCACTCGACGCTCTACCGTTGCCTTACCACCCTCTCCCGGCTGCTGGCGCCGTTCATGCCATTCGTGGCCGAGGAAATGTACCAGAACCTGGTGCGTTCAGCTTACCCGGAATCGCCGGAGAGCGTGCATCTTACCGATTTTCCAACCGCCGACATGTCATGCGTCGACCAGCGCCTCGCTGCCGAAACCCGCCTCGCCATCAGGATCTGCAGTCTCGGGCGGGCCGCCCGCGCCAGAGCTCAGGTCAAAGTACGCCAGCCTTTACCCCGGGCTATCGTTAAAGTCCGCAACGAACATGAGGCTGAAGCGGTCAGGAAACTGGCAGGCCAGATACTCGAAGAACTCAACATCAAAGAACTCTCTGCCGATGCCCGTCCGGCGGAAGTCGTACTCTCCGATGTCGGCAAGGCACTTATCGAGAAAGAAGGCGATCTTTTAGTGGCGCTTCAGACCGAGCTTTCACCACAGCTCCAAGCCGAAGGCACCGCCCGCGAAGTGGTACGGCGCATCCAGACGATGCGGCGCCAGGCCAGCTTCGAAATCACCGACCACATCGTCGTCTACTACCAGGGCGATGCCGCATTCAACGCGGTGGTGGACCAATTCGCCACCTACATCAAGCAGGAAACTCTGGCCGTTAAGCTTATCAACCAGCCACCCACAGATGTCGACCTCCAGCAAACACACAAAATCGACGGTCGAGATATCGCTCTGGGCCTTAAACGGGTCTAGACCCTAATTGTGTTCCAAGCTTCTGAACTACCGGTTCGGGGTCTCTGCCAGTGTTGCCTGGGTCTTGAACTCGCTGGCGCCGCGGACATAGGTGATACCCACGGTGTCCCCCGGCTTGTGCGACCTGATAATTTCCACCACCTGCTCGGCCTTGGTTATCTTCCGGCCGTCAAAAGCGATCACGACATCACCTCTCTGTAAGCCGGCTTTGTCGGCGGGAGTCCCGCGCGTCACGGCGGTAATCAGGGCCCCCTCCTTTACCGTAAGATTATAACGAGTTATCAGAGAGGAACTCACGTCCACCATGCTCACGCCTAAAAATGCCCTCACCACGCGGCCAGCTGTAATTAACTGCTCAATGACAGGCATCGCCGGAGTAATGGCGATGGCGAACCCGATATTCTGGGCTTCGCCAGCGATAGCGGTATTTATTCCCACCACCTCCCCGGCAATATTCAGGAGCGGCCCACCGCTGTTACCCGGATTGATAGCAGTATCGGTCTGGATAAGATTGTAAAGGGTTACCCCATTTCGCACCTGGATGGTGCGCTTCGTGTGGCTGACGATGCCTGCCGTTACCGTCACACCGCCTTCCAGAGCCAGCGCATTGCCAATAGCAATCACCCAGTCGCCGACCCTCAGGCTTTCCGACCGGCCCAGCTTGGCCACGGGCAGGTTCGCTCCATCAATCTGGATCACTGCCAGATCAGTCGCCGGGTCCCGGTTTGCCTTAATGGCATCGAAGCTCCGACCATCGTTAAGCATTACCTTGACCTGAGTGGCCCCCTCGACGACATGGTTATTGGTAACGATGTAGCCCCTTGGGTCAATAATTACGCCGCTACCGGCGCCTCGCTGTGGCACTGGCTGGAGAAAAATGTCAGAGACGATGCCTTCAGTCTGAATAGAGACTACTGATTCCTGAGCAACCTTGACGATATCGGCGAAGGTCGGGATTCCCGGAATCGGGCCTGAACTGAGCATCGGGGCTTTCCA
>DAOUCU010000039.1:0-11640 GCA_034431935.1 Dehalococcoidia bacterium
TATGATACCAGCCCGTGATGAAGAACCGGATAACCGTGGCTGTACATGAGGACTATGCTGACCGTCTTGACTCGAAGTGGCTGAGAAAAGTAGTGGGGGTGGTGTTGGATGAGGAGAGGGTAACGCCGCCGGCTGAGGTCAGCCTGCTGGTCATCGGCGATGCCGAAGTCCACCGGCTGAACCGGGACTACCGCGGTAATGACCGCACCACCGATGTTCTTTCCTTCGGAATGACCGGTGGGGGGGATGAGACCTTCGTAACCCCGCCTGATGGTATCAAACACTTAGGCGAGGTCATTATTTCCTACCCCCGGGCGGAGTGCCAGGCTAAAGACGCCGGCCACAGCGTGAGAGCCGAAGTGGCGCTTCTGGTGGTGCATGGCGTCCTTCATCTGCTGGGCTATGACCATGAGAAGGTCGCAGACAAACGCAAGATGTGGCGGCGGCAGAAAGCAGTCCTGGCGAAGCTGGGCGAGTTATAACTTGATAACCCTCGGGTGGACACGGGCGTGCTCCGCGGTAACAATGGCGGCGATTTTCTCAATCGCCTCGTCGAGCCGGTCCTGGTGATTGACCACCACGTAATCGAACATTTGGAGACTGGCGACCTCTTCTTCCATTTTAGCGAGACGGCGTTCGATGTCAGCGGATGACTCACTGTTTCGGGAGCGGAGCCGCCGCTTGAGCTCCTCAACCGACGGCGGCATGAGGAAGATGAAAACTGCCTCTGGCACCAGCTTTTTGATGGTGGCGGCGCCCTGGACGTCAACCTTAACTATGGTGTCCTTGCCGGCTTTGAGTGCCTTTTCCACCTCGTTGCGCGGCACGCCGTAGTAGTTGCCGTAGACCTGCGCCCACTCGACAAGGCCATTCTCGGCAATTAGCCTCTTAAAAGCGGCTTCAGTATGGAAATGGTAGTGGACGCCCTCGGTTTCGGTCGGGCGCTTTGGTCGGGTGGTGGCGGTGACGACGTAATGGAACGGGTAGTGGCGCTCTTTCATCCGGTAGATGACGGCGTCCTTGCCGACGCCCGACGGTCCAGAGATAACGATGAGTAAAGGGCCAGTCTTGATGTCTTTTATCAAAGGGTTATCCCTTGGAAGTCTTTGGCTCGCCGGCATCGCGTCCGCTGGCGGCACGGTTGACGATGGCTTCGGGGGACACCGCGGCAAGGGTAACATGGCCGGTGTCGAGTACGATGACGGCCTTAATCTTACGGCCGTGGGTGGCATCAATGAGGAGGTCTTTGTCTTTGGCCTCACGGATGAGGCGCTTGACCGGTTGCTGGTTGGGTGAGAGAAGGGCCAGCACGCGGTTCATAGCCAGGACATTCTCGAAGCCAATATGTACCAGTTCAGTCATACTAACCCCCTCCCCCTTTCCTTCGAAGGAAAGGTGAAAGATTTTGAAGAACCTGCCATTCAGTCTACCCCGACAATTTGAATAAATCGTGCCAGAAGCCGGGATACGAGATAGCTACGGAATCAGCCTGCAGGATAGTGGTCTTGCCTTTCGCGACCAGTCCGGCCACAGCCAAACTCATGGCCAGGCGGTGGTCGAGGTGGCTGGAGACTTCGGCGCCCTTTAGCCTCTTGCCGCCATAGATTATCATGCCGTCCGGAAGTTCCTCAATACGTGCGCCGAGCCGGGACAGCTCGGCCACGGTTGAGGCTATGCGGTCGGACTCTTTAACGCGCAGTTCAGCGGCATCACGGATAACTGTCCTGCCATCAGCCATGCAGGCGGCTACGGCGAGCACCGGTATCTCGTCAATCATCCTCGGTATTAGTTCGCCGGAAATCTCCATGCCCTTAAGGCGGCTCGATTCGATGGCGATGTCAGCCACCAGCTCGTCTCCTTCGAGACGTTCGTTAGCGATTTTGAGCCGGGCGCCCATGGCCTTAAGGACATCGATGACGCCGGTGCGGGTCGGGTTCATGCCGCAGTCCCTGATAGTTATCCGTGCCTCGGGATGAATAGCCGCGGCCACCATCCAGAAGGCCCCGGAGCTGATGTCGCCGGGCACCCGCAGGCTGAGCGGTTTAAGACTACCCCCCGGCGTCAGTGTTATCCGGGTGCCGGAAGTTTCCAGCCGGGCGCCCATGCGGCGGAGCATGCGCTCGGTGTGGTCCCGGGACGTGGAGGGCTCCTCAATTGTGGTCTTCCCCTGAGCAAACAGCGCCGCCAGAAGTACCGCCGATTTCACCTGGGCGCTGGCTACGGGAAGCCGGCAGTCGATTCCTCTGAGCCTGCCGCCGTGGATGGCAAGTGGCGCCAGCGAGCCGTCATCACGGCCCCATATCCTGGCACCCATCTGTTGCAGCGGTTCGATGATACGCTTCATCGGTCGGGAGCGGAGCGAAGCATCGCCGGTAATTGCCGAAAAAAAAGGCTGGGCGGCAAGGATACCGGTCATGAGGCGGATAGTGGTGCCGCTGTTGCCGGCGTCGAGGACGTCTTCGGGTTCCTTAAGCCCGGCTTCCGCAGTGCCGTAGACGGTAGTGGAGTCCTCACGGCGCTTTATGCTTACCCCGAGCGCCTTGAGACATCGGATGGTGGAGCGGACATCGTCGCCCGGGGCCAGGTTGGTGATGGTGGCTATACCATCGGTCAGGGCGTTGAACATCACCGCCCGGTGGGAGATGGACTTGTCTCCGGGCGGGCTGACCTCACCGGCAAGCCGCCGGGCTGTCCGGATGGTCACTAGCGATGGCTCTTTAGCCATTTGTCTCTGGCCTCTCTGACCTCGCTGAAGGCTTCCCCCAGCGCCTCGTCGCCATCAGCAACCAGCCTGCGGAAGCGCTGGAGCTCTCTGGTGAAGTTGTCAATCCAGCGGGTGATTGACTGCCGGTTGGTAAGGCAGATATCGGTATAGATGCGACTGTCCCCGGAGGCGAGCCGGGTGACATCGCGATAGCCGGTTGAGGCGAGGCGTGCCATTTCGTTCCACAGTTCGCTCCGGGTAGTGCACGAGACAAGCGCCGAGGACAGGACAAGCGGCAGGTGGCTGATACCGGCGACAAGCAGGTCGTGCCTGGCGGGGTCAATCATCAATGGCCGGGTACCAAGCTTCCTCAAAAGGATTGTCAGTCTTTTGACCGAATTTGGGCTGGCTTCCGCCGAAGGCGTCAGGCACCAGACACAGTTTTGGAACAGGGTGGCTTCCGCCGCGTCGATGCCTGCCACCTCTTTGCCGGCCATAGGGTGACCCCCGATGAAGTTCACGTGTGCAGGAAGGTATCTGGCAGCCCATTCCATCACCTCGGCTTTGGTGCTGGCGGCATCGGTTACAATACAGCCCCGTTTCAGGGCCGGGGCGATGGTGCGAAAGATATCTTTGACCGCCCTGACCGGTGTGCAGATGAAGACTATGTCGGCTTTCAGTGCGGAGTCTTCGGCAGTGCTGATGCCGATATCAATGGCGCCGGTTCTCAGCGCCCGGTCGGTCGTGGAAGCGGTCCGTGAATAGCCGATGACAACGGCCGAAGGCACAGTTTTCTTAATGGCCAGTCCCAGCGAGCCTCCGATAAGCCCGAGCCCGATGATGGTAATGCGGGCAGGTCTCTTGTTCATCGTGGTGTGGTGGACATTATACCATTAGCCGTGATCCGCTTCGTGCTATGAGGGAGTAAAGCGGAGCGTCCGGTGGCGGAGCGACAATCGCCGGTCGGCTCTCCATTGTTGCCCTAACTCTCCAATGTTATACTCAGGTCAACATGTTTAAGGAGTCAGCATGACGTTCAGGAGAGTTGACGGGCGCGCTGTTGACGAACTTCGTCCGGTAAATATCACCATTGGCTATCAGGTCTTTCCCGAGGGCTCCTGCCTGATCGAGCTGGGGCTTACCCGTGTCCTGTGCGCGGTGACGGTGGAGGACCGGGTGCCGCCCTTTCTTAAGGGTGGTGGGGCCGGCTGGGTGACCGCTGAGTATGCCATGTTGCCCCGCTCGACCAAGGAGCGGACGCCGAGGACGGGTGCCGGGGTGTTGGTGGCGGGAAGGAGCCAGGAAATCCAGCGACTGATTGGGCGGAGCCTGCGGGCGGCGACCAATCTAGATGCGCTGGGGGAACGGACTTTCACCGTGGACTGCGATGTTATTCAGGCCGATGGCGGTACCCGGACGGCGGCGATAACCGGCGGATGGGTGGCTTTGTATGCGGCAATGCACAAGCTGGTAAAAGACGGTGTTTATAAGTCGATGCCGCTCAGGAGTGCGGTGGCCGCGGTCAGCGTCGGCATACTCGGGCCGGACGAGCTTCTTGACCTGTGTTATCAGGAAGATTCCCAGGCAGGGGTGGACTTAAATGTGGTCATGAACGACCAGGGGCAGTATATCGAAGTCCAGGGCACGGCTGAAGGCAGGCCATTCTCACGCGATGTGCTTGATTCCCTTCTCGCTCTGGCTGATAAGGGCATGAAACAGCTTTTCAACGCGCAAAAGGAAGCGCTGAGGGGGCTTAAGTAGCATTGTTCGCTGGGTGGGTCGTCAATTACCGCCGAAAATGTTCAGCTCTTGTGCGCCGAGTGTAACCTGAAGAAGCGGAATACGATTCGTTAATCATCCACTGCCCGCGGGCATCTCTGTTGATACCCAAAATGATAACTATGATGACCGGATGGTGTCGGTGCCCATGTAGGGCCTCAGCACTTCGGGAACTGTCACCGAGCCGTCGGCGTTCTGGTAGTTTTCCAGTACGGCGATAAGGAGGCGGGGCAGGGCAACGCCCGAGCCGTTGAGGGTGTGGACGAACTTGAGCGGCTGGTCGGGGTCGGGGCGGTACCTGATATTGGCCCGTCGGGCCTGGAAGTCGCGGCAGTTACTGCAGGAGCTAACCTCAAGCCATTCGTTGCAGCCCGGTGCCCATAGCTCGATATCGAAAGACTTACTTGAGGCAAACCCAAGGTCGCCGGTGCATAGCTGGACAATCCGGTAAGCCAGCCCCAGCCGGCGCACCACATCCTCGGCATCGGCTAAGAGCTTTAGCAGTTCCTGGTCGGAAGTCTCTGCGCTGGTAAACTTGTAGAGCTCTACTTTGTCAAACTGGTGGCCCCGCTTGATGCCGCGGGTGTCCTTGCCGGCCGCCATCTTCTCCCGCCGGAAGCAGGCGGTGTAGGCCGCGTAATAGATGGGAAGTTTGCTCCCGTCGAGTATTTCGTCGCGGTGAAGGTTGGTCAGGGGTACCTCAGCCGTAGGCACCCACCAGTAGTCCTCGATTTCATCATGGTACAGGTTGTCCCCGAACTTGGGCAGGTTGCCCGAGCCTATCAGGCATTCCCGCTTGACCATGAACGGCGGATAAATTTCGGTATAGCCGTGCTCGCGTGTGTGGAGGTCGAGCATGAACTGGATGAGCGACCGCTGGAGCCTGGAGCCGGCACCTTTGAGGACGTAGAAGCGGGTGCCGGAGAGTTTAACACCCCTGTCGAAGTCAATAATATCCAGCTTTTCGCCAATGTCCCAGTGGGGTAATGGCTTGAAAGTAAAAGTCTTCGGTTCGCCCCAGGTGCGTATGACCGGGTTATCTTTGTCAGATTTGCCCGGGGGCACGTCCGGGGCCGGGATGTTCGGGATGCGGAGCAGTAACTCCCGGATTTCCTCGTCGAGTTTGTTGATGCCTTCTTCAAGTGCCGTTATCTGCTCGCCAATCTGCTTCATTTCGGCAATCAGCTGCGGCGGCTTTTCTCTGGTACGGCCGATTTCTTTGCTCACCTGGTTACGCCTCGCCCGCAGGTTCTCCATCTGGAAAAGCGACTGCCGGCGCTTTTCGTCAAGCTGGAGAATGGTATCGAGCGGGGCGGTATCGCCGCGCCTGTCCAGCGCCTCCTGGACGACCTGCCGGTTCTCTCTGATGAGCTTGATATCAATCATTATCCTGCTCCCGGGACTTCAGCTGGGGGAAGAACACCACCTCGCGGATGGTCTGTCGGTTGGTGAGGAGCATGACCAGGCGGTCGATGCCGATGCCCAGCCCGCCGGTAGGCGGCATGCCCTGTTCCAGCGCCATGATGAAGTCATCATCAATAACCTCGTTATCGGTATCAACAGCCCGACCCTTAACCTGGTCCTTGAACCGCTCACGCTGGTCGAGCGGGTCATTCAACTCGGTGAAGGCATTAGCGATTTCCATTCCGCAGACGTAAAGCTCAAAGCGCTCCACCAGCTTCGGGTTATCGCGGTGGCGCTTGGCCAGCGGCGCCGTTTCCACCGGGTAGTCCATGAGAAAAGTCGGCTGGATCAGGTTCGGCTCGATATAAGTTGAGGCAAGCTCATCGAGGAGCTTGCCGCGCTCCTTTTTCGGATCCACCGTCATGCCGCTCTCTTCCATTGCCGTCCGCAGGGACACTGTGTCCGGGTACACATCAATATCCCGGCCCCAGAACTGCTTCATCGCCTCGCGGTAGTCGAGCCGTTTATATGGCGGCTTGAGATTGACGGACTTGCTGTCAAATTCAATTGTGGTCTTGCCGAGCGCCGCCGTAGAGGTATGTTCAATTAGGTCTTCAGTCAGCTTCATTATATCGTTGTAGTCAGCGTAGGCCTGATAGGCCTCGAGCATGGTAAACTCGGGGTTGTGTCTGGCGTCAATGCCCTCATTGCGGAAAACGCGTCCGATTTCGTAAACACGGTCCAGACCACCAACGATAAGCCGCTTCAGGTAAAGCTCGAGAGCGATGCGCAGGTAGAGGTCCTGGCCCAGTGCCTGGTAGTGGGCGATGAACGGGCGGGCCGCCGCACCGCCGGCCAGCGGCTGGAAGACCGGCGTCTCAACCTCGACAAAGCCGCAGTTATTGAGGAACTCGCGTATGGCGGTGATGATGCGGCTCCGTGTAAGGAAGGTGTGCCGGACCTCCTCGTTGACGATCAGGTCGAGGTAGCGCCGGCGATAGCGGACGTCAGTATCCGCCAGCCCGTGCCACTTCTCGGGCAGGGGGCGCAGGGACTTGGCCAAGACCCAGTAATCAGCGACCTCTAGCGTCACCTCACCGGCGCGGGTGCGGAATAGTCTGCCAGAGGCGCCGATGATATCGCCGAGGTCGAGGTCTTCGAGTAAGGAATACTTCTCGCCGAGCGAGTCTTTGCGGAAGAAGAGCTGGATTTTGCCAGAGCCGTCGTTGATATCGGCGAAAGTGGCCTTGCCCATGCCGCGCATGGCCATAATGCGGCCGGCAAGCTTCATTTCGGGGAGGGCTTTGCCCCCCTTTTCCTGTTCGAGGAACAGGGCAAGCGCCCCGGCTATCCTGTGGCTTCTCTGAAAGGAGTGGGGATAGGGGTTGATGCCCCTGGCCCGGAGACGTTCCAGCTTGTTGAGACGCTGTTGCCCGAGAGCATCCACGGGAGCCCCGCGTCCTAAGCTATTTCCGTGACTTTGAGCTTGAGGAGGCCGGCGGGGACGGTTACCTCGACCACCTGACCCACCTTGGCGCCCAGAAGGGCCCTGCCCACCGGCGATTCGTTAGAAATCTTATTGTTTATCGGGTCGGCCTCGGCCCGGCCCACAATGGTGTACTGCCATGGACGGCCGTCCTGGTCCATGAGATGAACGGTTGAGCCAAGATTGACCCGATTGGACTTGCGCGGCGACTCGATGAGCTTGGCCTGCTTAATCATGCTCTCAAGCTCGAGGATACGGCCTTCAACGAAGGACTGCTCGTTCTTAGCGTCCTCGTACTCGGCGTTGTTCTCGGTACCGCCCATCTCCCGCGCCCGTTTGATCTTGTCCGCCACCTCCTGCCGCTTTACAGATAGCAGTTCCTTAAGCTCGGCCTCCAGTTTGGCGAGCCCTTCGGGCGTAACGAGAAATTCCCTTTGCGCCATAGCCGCTCCTTGAAGGGTATAGAAAAAACTGAGAGTGGCGATACTCTCAGTCGTTTTGCAGCGTAGAATATTATTATACGTGATAGCCACCAGATTGTAAAGTAGTGGTATAATGTGACCCATCCCCGCCCCCTTCCCAAAGGGGAAGGGGGTGATTGGTGCAGGAGGGCATTGCCCTCTTATGGTTCCCGTGAGGGGCAGCGGGTGCCAGAGGGTAAACGCAGATGGTCTTTTCCCTGACGGGTAATGGGGTATTTAGCGCAAGGAGGTCGTGATGGTCAGTCTGCTCGTCGCGTCCACGGAGCCAGCCGGCAAGACTACCGTATGCGCCGGCGTTGGCCGCAAGCTCATCGAGAAGGGCAAAAGGGTTGGCTACCTGAGGCCGGTGACGCTCACCGCGACGGGGACGCCGGACTATCAGGACGCCGCCACAATGAAGCATGCCCTGGAGACAACTGAGACCTTGGAAACGCTGAGTCCGGTACACTTGACGGTACAGCAGTTCGTCCAGGCCCAGGGACTTGATGAAAAGGTCAAAGCGGCTTCTGCCTTAGTCTCGGCAGGTAAGGATGTGATGGTCGTCGAGGGCCTCGGTGCCGCCGACGATGCTTCAGGCAAGTTTAATGCCATGCTGGCTGAACTCCTTGATGCGAAGGTGGTCACCGTCGTTCGTTACATGTCGTCGATGTCCGGGGCTAAAGCGGCACAGGCAGGTAAACTCTTCGGCGCTCGCTGGCTCGGAGTCATCGTGACAGCGGTGCCCGGTGCTCGGCCGGGCAGGCCCGCGCCGGACGTGAAGGGCATGCTGGCCAGGGATGGCGTCACGGTGCTGGGGTCAATACCCGAGGACCGCACCCTGTTTGGTATTTCCTGCGAGGAAGTGGCGAGACTGCTTGACGCGAAAGTGGTCACAGGTGCTAAATTGCTTGATAAGACTATTGAAAACATCATGCTCGGAGCAATGACTGTTGATTCCGGGCTGGACTACTTCAGCCGTAAGGACCACAAGGCCGCGATTATCCGCGGCGACCGGCCGGACATGGCGCTGGCGGCGCTCCAGACCAGTATGTCATGCCTGGTGCTGACCGCCGGGGTTGAGCCGCCCAATATTGTTATCCGGGCCGCCGACGATAGAAAAGTGCCGGTCCTCCTGACGAAGCACGAGACCACCGCCGCGGTCGAGCTTATCGAAAAAGCCCTGCCTCAGGCGAAGTTCCGTGGAGAGCAGAAGATTAACCGGCTGGATGACCTGATGGCGAAGTCGGTTGACTTCGACGTAATATTTAAGGGACTTGGTATTTAGGTCTGCGCGGGTCCGGGACAAGTCCTGCGGACACCGCTGGTTGACTCGGAGGGGCCTGGACGGCCTGTTTGGGGGTGATAATCAAAAGGAGGTAGGTTCAAGTTGAAAGCACTTGCCAGACATTTGCTTCTGGAACTGAAAGGGTGCCGGCATGACCGGCTCAATGATCTAGACTTTATCCGGGATGCCCTCAGAGACGCGGCCCTGGCGGCCGGCGCTACTATTATCAAGGACTCTTTCTATCAATTCGCTCCATACGGCATAAGCGGGGTCGTTATTATTGCTGAATCTCACCTTTCTATCCATACCTGGCCCGAGTTTGACTATGCCGCCGTCGATATTTTCACCTGCGGTATGAGCACCAACCCGGAGAAAGCCGCCGGGCTGATGGTCCAGCGGCTCGAATCGAAAGACGCTCAGCTTCGTGAGGTCAAGCGCGGTCTGATGGCGGAAGTACCCGCTGTGTACCCGAAGCAGAAGGCCGGCACCAGGGCATGAGCGGCGGACCCGGGGGCAAGTGGCTCCACGACGCCATTTCGCCTGACCTGATTGAACTTCACCGCATCAACCGCGTTTTCTTCTCCGGTCAGACGAAGTACCAGCATGTTGACGTGGTCGAGACCGGTAGTTACGGCCTGACCCTGCTTCTAGACGGCAAGATACAGTCAGCTGAGCGAGACGAGTTCGTCTACCATGATGCCCTGGTGCACCCGGCCATGATTACCCATCCTATGCCGGAGAAGGTGTTTGTTGGCGGGGGTGGTGAGGGGGCTACGCTGCGCGAGGTCTTGAATCACCTGTCGGTGAAACGGGTGGTCATGGTGGATATCGACCAGGCCGTGGTTGAGATTTCCAAACGCTACCTCCCCGCCTGGAGCAACGGCGCCTTCAAAGACCCGCGGGCCGAGGTGGTCTACGCTGATGCGCGGAAATATCTGGAGGACACGAAAGAGCGGTTCGATGTCATTGTCCTCGATTTTCCCGACCCGCTCGAAGGTGGCCCGGCCTACCTGCTATTTACCAGAGAGTTCTATGCCTTGCTGAGTAAGCGGCTGGCCCCGGACGGGATTATCTCGCTTCAGGCTGGCGATGCCAGCTACACCAACTGCGCTACCTTTCTGGCCGTGGTCAATACCCTGAAGTCCGTCTTCCCCATCGTGCGGCCGTATGCCATCCATATCCCGTCATTCACCGGTCCATGGGGGTTTGCGGTGGCGTCGTTCAAGCTGGACCCGCTCAAGCTGGCGTTGGAGGAAGTTGACCGGCGGCTTGAGAAAAGGCTTGTTCGCCGGCCGAAATGCTATGACGGGCTCTGTCACCTGGGCATGTTCTCTCTGCCGAAGCACCTCCGGCGGAAACTGAAATCGGCGCGGCGCGTTATCCGGGACAAAAAGCCACAGTTCACTTACTAGTCCCCGGCTTTGAGCAACCGCGCCACGGCTACCGCGCGCCGGGCCATCGAGCGGGCGCCTTCCAGACCATGGCGGTCCTTGAGAATGCCGACTTTGTCGGTGACCTCGAACTCACCGGTGCCATGCTTGCTGGCGGCTCCGGCGGCTCCGAACGGTGAGCCGAGCACCGGCGGTGCCACCGGTAACATCTGAAGTCCGAGGAAGGCGCTGACGATGCTGACCAGCGCAGGCTCCACCCCCCGGTTACGGTACCAGCTTACCGCGAGAGCACAGCCCACCTTGTTAGTCAACTTGCCGGCGTGGACGCGGCCCAGATAGAGACAGCGCAGGCGGTCAATGAGGTTGGCCAGATAGCCAGAGAGACGGGCGAAGTAGACCGGGGTAGCCATCATGATGACATCGGCGTTGATAAGCTCGGGGTAGATGGTGCTCATGTCGTCTCTTACCTGGCAATAGCGGCCAGCCGTTTGCCTAGTGACACACCAGTTGCAGTGGGTACAATCGCCGATATTCTTGTCAACGAGCCGGATTAGCCTGGTTGTAACGCCGGGCAGCGCTGCCGCGGCCTTCAGGGCCTCGTTCAAGAAAGCCTCGGTATTGCCGCCTTTCACTGGACTGCCGCAAATACCGAGGACCGCGATAGGCATGGCAACTCCTCCGACGGCAGGATTATAGCAGGTTGGGGCCAGGACTGCTGAGGCCGCCCCAGCAGCCCCGGCTATGACCAATCCGGTTTGGTCAGTTGCACTCTTCGTAAAAGGCGATGCCGAGGAGCCCGGGGCCGGTGTGGATACCCATGACCGGGGTAAAGTCGCTGACTATGGCTTCCCTGCATCTGAATTCGCTTGCCAGGCGGCCTTTGACGTACTCGGCGTCCGCCGGGCTGTTGCTGTGCATGACGACGGCGTGGATGGGTCGCGAGTCCACAAACCTGCGGGTCTCGATGAGCAACTGCTCGATGGCCTTCTTGCGGGTGCGCACTTTGGTAAGCAGACTGGCCTGCCCGGAACCGGGCTTTATCTGCATGATGGGCTTAATCTGGAGCAGGTTCCCTGCCCAGGCAACAGCCTGCGGGACACGGCCGCCGCGGGCGAGGTAGTGCATGGTAT
>DAOUCU010000040.1:0-1855 GCA_034431935.1 Dehalococcoidia bacterium
GGTCGGCTCTGTCGGTATTCAGTTGGTAAGGTGCTTTTTGTTTTCCAGCTTCATCATCCAACAAAAAGTCCTTTCGTCATATCTGAAAAACTAGCTCGTAAATGGTGCCCCCTCCCTCGGCCGGAATTTGACACTGAACGAGTAAGAAACCTCCAATCGTTGGAGAAAGAGGCAGCGTGAGAAGAAATCAGCTGTGGCCCTCAAGGCTGCTGGTCATACTGCTAATCGCGGTACTGCTCGCTCTGGCGGCATGCTCCGGTGGCACGACTACCCCGGCGGCACCGCAGCCATCCCAACCAGCATCGCAGACGCCTGCGGGTACAGGTAACATCACAGCGACCGCGCCGACGCCTGCACAGACGACGACGTCAGAGCCCTCGTCTTTACCGCAACTTAAAGTCCACTTCATTGACGTCGGCCAGGGTGATTCAATTCTCATTGACCTCGGCGAGGTGGAAGTCCTCATTGACGGCGGGGACAAAAGCCCGGGAGTGGTGAACTATCTCAGCTCCTATGTGGATGGAGCCATTGAGGTAATGGTGGCCACACACACGCATGCGGACCACATCGGTGGTCTCATTGAACTGCTGGCAAAATATCAGGTGAGTGAAATATGGCTGAACGGGGATACTGCGACATCTGCCACCTTTAAGAATTTCATGAGCCTCGTCAACGCGGAGGGAGCCGCCATCCATCAGGCAGAAAGAGGAAACATCATTCAAACCGGGAGTCTCAAGTTTACTGTTCTCAACCCCGGAAAGCCGTTATTCTCAGACGCCAACAATAATTCCATCGTTTTGAGTCTCAGCTATGGCGACGTCGACTTCCTGTTCACCGGCGACGCCGAAAGAGAAGCCGAAGGCGCGATGATTGTGCAGAGTGTTGTTTCGGTCCCTGACGTTGAGATTCTGAAGGTGGGTCATCACGGCTCAAGAACCGCCTCATCTCCCCAGTTTCTGAATACTGTAAAACCGGAAGTGGCCATCTATATGTGCGGTGTGGGAAACACTTACGGGCACCCACATCAGGAGACGATAATAGCTTTGAACAACATTGGGGCGAAAGTCTACGGGACGGATGTGAACGGCACCATAATTGTCGCTACCGACGGCAAGACATATGACGTACAGCTTCAGAAGACACGCCCGGCAAGTTAGCCTGTCAAGTTTTCAGGAAAGGGTGTTTAATCAATCCCGGATGTAGCTGAAAAGAGAACAATGAATGAGCCCCAGAACCTGGGGAGCATTGTAAGGAGACAAAGAGAAAGGCTAGGGCTGACTCTTAAGGACGTGTCCATAAAATCGGGAGTCTCCGTCAGCCATCTTGGGCGCATTGAGAACGGGCAACGCTATCCATCAGCCAGCATTCTGCGAAGAATCGCAAAGCCTCTGCAGATTGACGAAAAAGAGTTGTTCAACCTGGCGGGTTATCTTCCCGGTGAGGAGCCAAAGACCCCCGACCTGAAAAGGCATAAACTATTGGAAGAGCTGGACATTCTTGTGGATAGTGTAACCGCCGACACAAGTCGTATCAGGAGCATAATTCGGGAGTTGCATAAAAAGGACTAACATCTTAATACTTTTGCCATGTATTCTCAATCTCAGGGGTTTTGCGGCTGTGTAGCTCGAAGAGAAGCCGATTCTCTAGTGGATTCTTTCACTCTTTTCGATGACGCCTGACCCGATGCCTTGTGGCGTATTTTCTTGCCTTTCGCTTCTCCCTGAAATAGTCCAGTGCCGAAATGCCGGCAATCTCCGGATGACAGGCTATCAGCGGGTTTGACCACTGGTAATCGGGGGCTTCGATTCCTTTCTGTGTAAGTCGGTAATATTTCCTCGGCGGCGCTTCGTAGGGT
>DAOUCU010000041.1:0-9949 GCA_034431935.1 Dehalococcoidia bacterium
GGACGTCGACACCGTCATTATCAACGGCCGGGTGGTGATGGAAGGCCGCAGGGTGCGGACCTTTGATGAGGTCGAAGCGGTGGAGAATGCAGTGAAGACGACAGCGGCGCTGGACGAAAAGGCCAGAAAGAAGGCGAAGACTATTGCTGAATTGTGGGCAAAGTCATACCGCAAGCGCTTCGAGCCGGCCGCCGGCCGGAAAGGTTCTCGTTGACTTTGAGTTCGGAACAATGTGGTGAACGACCGCCAGTGAAGATGATGGTAGCCGACTTCCAACTGGTCGAGGGAATGAAAGAGTTCGTCAAACGGCTGGATATAGCTTAGCATGAGCGTGTCTACAGGACTGCCTGAATACCGGTGCCCGGAATGCGGGCGGTCCTTTCCCATCACTGGGCCTGTTTATCGCTGCCAGGACTGTGACTATCCGCTTGAGGTGCCGGTTGAGGCCGGCTCCGTAGCGGTATTGCAATTTACTCACCATGGCGAGCGCGGCGTGTGGCGCTATCGTCAGATGCTGCCGGTCCGGGATGACGGCAGTATCGTCTCGCTGGACGAAGGTGGCACTCCTCTGCTGGAGGCGGCTCATCTGGGTAAGGAACTCGGGCTCAATCATCTCTATCTTAAGGACGAGACCAGGAATCCAACTGGCACTTTCAAGGATCGGGGGACGAGCGTTGGAGTATCGTTCGCGGTGGAGCGAAAGTTCATAGGGGTGGGGTGTGTTTCTACTGGCAATATGGCGATTTCGGTCGCTGCCTATGCCGCTAAGGCCAGGAAGAAAGCACTGGTGCTGGTACCGGCGACAACGCCGCCGGGGAAGCTGGTGCCGGTGCTTTCCTACGGTACTGTCGTTGTAGTTATGGACCGGCCGTACCCGGAGATATTCAAGACAGGGTTCGAGATCGGACGGGAACTTGGCTATTTGTGGCTTCATTCTGATTCCCCTTTGCGTGTCGAGGGGCAGAAGACCTGCGCCTACGAATTGTGGGAGCAGTTGCACCGGGCCGTGCCGGATAAGGTACTTGTACCGACCAGCAGTGGCGGAAACATCAGCGCCATTTGGAAAGGCTGGCGGGAACTTGAGGCGATGGGGCTGATTGGCCGCCTGCCGCAGATGGCGGCGGTTCAAGCCGAAGGATGCTCGCCTATCGTTAAGGCGTTCCAGTCCGGTAAGAACGATGTCGAGGCGGTTAGCGAGGTATTAACTGGAGCTCATTCCATTTCGAATCCCGACCCGCCAAGCGGGAGCAGAGCGCTGAAGTTGCTGAGAGAGTCTGATGGCATAGCCGAAGCGGTCACCGACAGGGAGATGCTTGAGGCGCAATCGGCACTGGCGCGGAAGGAAGGGGTGCTGGTGGAGATGGCTTCGGCGGCGAGCGTGGCGGTGCTGGCTAAGCTGGTGCGGAAGGGTTATATTAGCAGAGAAGACGCCGTCGTCTGCGTGGTCACCGGTACCGGTCTCAAGGATATGGAGTCAGTGGCGAAAGGGAATCGCGAGCCGCTTCGTTTTAGCTCGTGGACTGAGTGCCGCAGGGCGCTTAAGCGAATATCAGGAGGTACCGCTTGAAAAATGAAATCAGGGTAGTCCAGGTGGGTGTGGGGCCGCTGGGCAAGCTTATTGTCAACCACATCGTTAAGGAAAGGAAAGGTCTCAGGCTGGTCGGGGCAATTGATATTAATCCTGGGTTGACCGGCAGGGATCTGGGGGAGGTCTGCGGATTGAGGAAGCTGGGCGTCAGGGTCGCGGCTGACGCTGGCAAGGTCTTTGCCGCCACAAAGCCCGACATCGCCATCTACACTACGACATCGTTTGCTAAGGACACGTACAGGCAGATTGAGCCAGCCATCAGACACGGTGTCAATGTGGTCTCCACCTGTGAGCAGTTGTCCTATCCATATTTCGCTGAAGCGGCGTTGACCGAAAAGTACGACCGGATGGCTGTTAAGAACGGTGTTCGCATCTTTGCCACCGGTATTAACCCCGGATTTCTTATGGACCTGCGCGCCATCGTCCTGTCCACCGGCTGTACTAGCGTTAAGAGCATTGAAATCACCCGAGTGATGAACGCCAGCCTGCGGCGGGAATCTTTCCAGAAGAAAATCGGCGCCTCGATGACCATGACGGAGTTCAACAGAGCGATGGAGGAGGGGAGGATATCGGGGCATGTCGGACTTGAGGAATCGATTTGCCTGATTGGCGAGGCCCTGGGCTGGGAGCTAAGCGAAATCCTGGTTGAAGCCGCTGAGCCGGTCATAGCTGAAAAGGACATTGTCTCCCAGTATTACAGGGTGAAGAAAGGCCGGGTCAAGGGCGTCCGCCAGTTGGCTTGTGGTATGAACGGCAAACAGAAAGTGGTGACACTGCGCTTTGTCGCATACCTTGACGCCACGCCGTCTTACGATGAGGTGCATATTGCGGGTACGCCGGAGATTACCGCCAAGGTTAGCCCCTGCTGGCATGGCGACTACGGGACAGTAGCCATGGTGGTCAACCTGATACCGGCCGTGCTGAATGCGCCACCGGGCGTGCTAACCATCACCGACCTGGTACCGCTCGGCTTCAAGTCAGGCGACATGACGCGTTTTATCAATACCGGGCGTTGTAGTTGTTGCTGAAAGTGAGAGGGATCGGTGGCGATGTGGTTTAGTATCGTGACCTGCCTCTTGGTGCCTTTGCTGGGGTTGTCGGTTGTATCTGGAACAGGGCTAGCTGTCAGTGGTGAAAAGCAGTCGGCCCTGATTGAGCTGGCCGATTGGGACGTGATAGAGTGCTCATTCATACACTCGGTCGAGCGGTCGCGTGTCGTTGAGCTTTATCGGGTGAACAGGTACGGACTGGTGCTTTGTGAGTCAAGAACGAAGTCATTTGGCTGGGGGCTGCCATGTAACGAGGCAGGCTATTCAATGAAGAAAATTGATGGGGAGACATGGTTTGTCTTTGAAATGTCACGGCCGATGCCCAAAGTAGTTATCGCTACTGACCCGGTAAACGATTATGTTTTGCGAATAGGTGATAAGATATTCAAGCTCGAAGACTTCGGTGGGATCGTGGAGGTTGAGGTGAAGAACTTCTACAGGATAGGGTTTGATCTACCTTCATGGAAGATGTCCTTAAGAGTCCCGTAGTCGATGCCGAGCGCCTCTGGGCTCGCTTTTCCAATGAGCGTAACCTGACGGGCGGGGTTGCTATCGTTGTTGCGGTCATTGCCTTCCTGTTCACTGTTCTTCCAATCGTTAACTCGGCGCGTGCCGGATTTATTACTATGGACATGGTCAGGACTGTTCACCTCGCTCTGGCGTTATGCCTTGGCTTTCTCATGTTCCCTGGCGCCAAGCGGCTCGCTGGCCGGATTTCTTACTGGGACTATCTTCTGGCCGCAGGCGGCCTGTATGTTGGCCTGTACCCACTGATTAACTACGGGGTATTAGTCCAGCGTGCTGCCACAGGATACCAGCTCATCGATTTGATTACTTCAGGGACAGGCATTGTTTTGGTGCTGGAAGCAACAAGACGGGCCATCAACCCGGCCATGGTATTTGTAGCAGTAGCTTTCCTGCTTTATGCCGTTTTCGGCTCATTTTTACCGGGTGTCTTCTCCCACGGCGGGTACTCTTGGAAATCCATTATTGAGCATATATATCTGACGAAAGAAGGGCTGTTTGGGATCCCGTTAACGGTATCAGCCCAATTTGTTATTCTTTTTATTGTTTTCGGTTCGATATTCGAGATGAGCGGTGCTGGAAGGTTTTTCATGGATTTCGCAATTGCCTTTACCGGGCGACAGAAGGGTGGTCCGGCTAAAGCGGCCGTAGTCGCCAGTGCCCTCTTCGGTGCTATCTCAGGGAGTTCCGTGGCCAATGTAGTTACCACCGGTGTTTTTACCATTCCCCTGATGAAAAAAGCGGGTTACATGCCTGAATTTGCCGGGGCAGTCGAGCCGGCGGCCTCCACTGGCGGTCAGCTGATGCCGCCGGTCATGGGAGCAGCTGCTTTCGTCATGGCAGAGTTTCTTGGCCTGTCCTATGGTGCCATTGCTCTGGCCGCAGCGATTCCTGCCTTTCTCTATTTTTCGGGCGTCTATATTGCCGTTGACCTGCAGGCACGAAAGCATGGTATCAGGGGACTGTCCAGGGAAGAGACCCCCGCTATCAGGAAGACACTGGTTAGTGGCTGGTTCTACTTTATGCCGATAGCGGCGGTCATCTGGTTCCTGGCGACCGGCTACACTCCTATGCTAGCGGTGGTATATGCAATGGCTGTGGTAATAGTTATCTTTGTCATTAAGTCTCTTTACAACAATATGAAAGCGGTTGGTGAACGAAAAAAGAACACCTGGCGGGTGTTGCGTGATATCGTCTCAGCTATTTATAAGGCACTTCAGAGCGGTGGTAAAGGGGCAGTTCCGGTTGCCCTTGCCTGCGCTTCTGCCGGTATTATCGTCGGCGTGGTCACCCTGACTGGCATCGGTTTCAAGCTGGCCAATGTGGCTTTAACTATTTCTGGCGACTACCTGCTGCCCATCCTGATAATGACGATGGTAACATCGCTCATCCTCGGTATGGGTGTTCCGACCACGGCCAACTATATTATTACCGCTACCATCGCCGCGCCGGCTATTCTCACTTTCAATGCTGCGTCAGTTGGTCTCAACATCAGGGACTTTATCATTCAGTATCCACAGGCAGCCATGGCCGCCCATATGTTTGCTTTCTACTTTGGTGTGGCGGCTGACTTGACGCCACCGGTGGCGCTGGCCGCCTACGCCGGCTCTGCTATTGCGCGCAGTGACCCAATCAAAACTGCCGCAAACTCGGTGGTCATCGGCATCGGTACATACATTGTCCCATATATGTTTATCTATTATCCGGTACTGTTACTGGTTGGGGTTGGCTCCTCGCCGTACTCAATCTTATGGTTGATTGGAGTGATAATCCTGACACTTGTCTGTATGACCGCGATAACCGCCGGGACGATGGGTTATTTTCTTGGACGTTGTGATATTATGGCTAGAGTTGGTTATATCATAGCCGGTATCTTCATGTTCATGCCGCCTTTGTCTCTCAAGGTTTTTGGACTGGTTATTATGACGGGAGTAGTGATTTATCAGTGGTGGTCCAAGCGAGGGGTGGTCAAGAGATGAGCTCGTTGTCAGGTTTTTCTGCGGATATTCCCAACGGCATCAAAGCGGGCGGTGCGCCGGGCGATGGACTGCCTGCATGATATAACGGGAATTTTCAGTCAGAATAATAATGAGGGAGGTTGACAGCACAGGATGAAACTAACACGAATCGCCGTCATCATTACTATGGTCGCAATTTTAGCAGTCATGGTTGCTGGTTGTGGCGCCCCTGCACCGGCAAAGGTGGAAAAGCTGGCCATCTTCACCGGCGGTACGGCCGGGACTTATTATCCGCTGGGTGGTGGTCTGGCCAAGATTATTAATGAAAAGACCAAGGTTGCCGAGGCTTCGGTAGTCAGCTCTGGGGCTTCTGCCGCCAACGCCAGAAAAATTGGTGAGAAAGAAGCCGGGCTTTGCCTGATTCAGAATGATGTTGCCGCTGAGGCTTATAATGGCCTGCAGGCATTCAAGGATGGAGCCATAAAGAACATCCGCGGTATAGCTGTCTGGTATCCCGAAACCATCCAGTTTGTGACCCTTAAAGAGTTCAACATCAAGACTCTGGCTGACCTGAAGGGGAAGAAGGTTGGTATCGGTGCCCCCGGAAGCGGTACGGCTGTTGAAGCGCTGGCCATACTCGAATCGGCGGGCATTAACCGGAGCAATGCCAACCTCACCGACCTCGATTTCAAGGAGGTAGCAATCGCATTAAAGGACAAAACGATCGATGCTGGTGTCGTTGTCGCCGGGATTCCGACGGCGGCGGTGACTGATGTCGCTACGGCCCGCGACGTCTACATCGTTGAAATCACGGATGACACCTATAAGGCTATCAAAGGTAAGTACCCGTACTTTGTTCAGAACGTTGTCCCCGCTGGCACTTACAAGGGCGTTGACAAAGATGTCAAAACGGTGGCGGTAATGGCCATGCTGGCCACACGAGAAGACATTCCGACTGATGTTATCTACCAGATTACCAAAGCCATGTTCGAGAATCTGGACGTTCTGGTTGCCACTCATGCCAGAGCCAAAGATATCACTCTAAAGGGCGCTCTAGATGGCATGTCTATCCCGCTCCATCCGGGTGCGGAGAAATACTATAAGGAAAAGGGTATCCTGAAATAGGGAAAACCTGAGGCCCGAGTGTCAAGGGGGTGGCGTTGCCTAAACGCTGCCCCCTTTTGATATGCTAAGGCGCGAAGGTCTCCAGTCCCAGTTCATGCAGTTTCTTGAGGCTGGGTGCGGTAGTTGTCCTGTCCCAGTCGAGGGCATCCAGGTTGCGGTTGACCTGCTCGTCAATGTCTATGGTCACACCGGTATGGACACCCGAAGTCAGCGGGGGTAACCCCAGCATTCTCGGGTGCATAAACCGCCCGCGTGGATTGAGACCCTCACGCAAGTTGAACAGGTGGCGCAGGGTGGCGGCGCGCTCTCCGACCTTTAGAAGCTCCTCGCCGGTGGTGTCCCAGCCGGTAACTGAGTTGAGGAAGCCGGTGAAATAACGCATGGGCTCTCTAACTATCTTGTATCCCGCGTGTAAGCAAAGATTAAGGCAGTTCAGGAGATGCCCTTCGAACCCGCTGGGCCCGAAGCCCTGTGTGTGACGCCCCGGTGTGGCATCCATCAAATACCTGGCCGCGGAGAGGCGGTCGTTCTTACGGGCAATGCCGAGCTTGGGGTCGTGCATGCCCGGCTCCTGACCGCCGACATGGACGGCGAATTTTTCCGCGCCGCGTCCGATGCGCCTTGCGGCCAGCGCAACTCCGTCGGCGAGCACCGCTCCGAACCCCTCCCGCCTGGCTATCTTCTCCGTTAATGCGACGATCGACCGATGATTTCCCCAGGTCAGCTCGAGACCATCAGTTTCCTCTCTGCTGATAATCCGGTTCTCGTAGCATTCTATGGCGAAGGCTACGGCGGTCCCTGCAGAAATGGTATCGATGCCGTGGCGGTTGCAGATGTCGTTGGCCATGTTGATGGAGTCGGCGTTGTTGTTCAGACACATAGCACCAAAGGCAATCTGGGTCTCGTATTCCGGCCGCCGCAAACCGGCCTCATAAGGGTATTCCTGACGGCCTTTGTCGAGAATACCCTTGCAGGCCACGGGGCAGCGCCAGCAATTCTCGTTGTGGATGCGGTTGCGAGATGCGGCCTCAGCGGTCAGGCCGCCGTAGTCCGGCATATCGGCGGTAAAGGAACCGCCCCAGTTCTTGAACGGGGAGCTGCCGATCTCAATCATTTCCCTGGTCCAGCCGCTGGTACCGTAGCGGTGATAAAGTTCCAGATAGGACAGTCCGAGCACCTTAATCCGCCGTAGCTCGTCAAGGTACTGGCGTCTGAGGCCCTCCACTTCCTGGTGACGTGCTATGGACGGTTTGTAATTGCCGTTTACGGCAACTGCCTTCAGGCGTTTGGCGCCCATCACGGCACCCAGTCCGGAGCGTGCTGCGGTTGAACCGTGTTTGGTCATTATCCCCGCAATCAGCGAGGTCTTTTCGCCGGCAGGTCCGATGCAGGCTACCCTGGCTCCGCCGTGCCGGTCACCGATAGCCCTTTCGGTCTCATACGTGTCTTTGCCCCAGAACTCAACTGCGTCACGAAGGACGGCGCGTCCGTTATCCACCAGCAGGTAGACAGGTCTGTCGGAAGCGCCTTCGATGATAATGGCATCATAACCGGCGAACTTGAGGTACGGTGCGAAGTCGCCACCGCAGTTGGCGTCACCCCAGCCGCCGGTTAATGGCGATTTGCCGACGACCTCAAAGCGGGAACTGCCGACCGCCGGTGTCCCTGCGAGAGGGCCGGTGAAGAAACCGAGGATATTGTCCGGCCCGAGGGGGTCAATGCCGGGCTTGATAAGATGAAAAATACTTCGGCAACCCAGGCCATAGCCGCCGATGAAAGACCGACAGATGTCCTCATCGAGAGTCTCGTTCCAAACCCGACCATCGGTCAGGTTTGCCCTGAGTATTTTTCCTGTGTAGCCTGCAGGCATTGGTCGTCCTCTGCCAGAATGTATTTACTGGAGTTGCCTGGACTGCCAGCCACCATTAGCTTCTACTCTCTTCATCCAGGAGACCGCGTCACTGAGTCTTCTGTAGAATTGTGGGCGTGACTCCTTCAACATTTCCAGATTGTCGACGGCGAAAGCGGCGGGATGGCAGACCAGCCCGTTCTTTTCAATTAAACTGTAAACGTAGTCCACATCATCGTCGTCGGGTCGGGCCAGCCCAAACAGGTGACGGACCATTTTCTGATGAAAGTGGTCAGGGGTGCAAAAGAATGCAAAAGCACCGTGCAGCCACCGGTTGTACTCTTCAAACCCCGGTTCACCATTTAGTTCGCGTTTGATGGCCTTTGCCGCCTGATAGCCGCCGGCTATGGCACCCTGTATAAACGATTCAGCACCAATTGCATCACCTATGATTAGAACGTTGCCTGCTACCGGATTATTTATGATCGGGCTGTAATCGGTGCCTCCGGTGCTGCACTTGCGGACTATTCTGGCTCGGGAAAACCACGAGGCGTATCGTGAGTCTTTCATAAAGGTATCGAGTACCGCTTTGGCATGGTCGCCGACCGTCGTGAGCTGTTCCAGATTGTTATTGCCGCCTTCCGAGTGCAGTCCGAGGAAAATTGTCATTGGGCTTATACTTGGATAGTCCCAGGCTATCAGGGTGCCGTATTCTCTTTCTCGACGTTCCACTCCTTCTAGAATGTAACAGTAGACCACCACTTTGCGAGAAACACGGTTGCGATTTAGTCCCAGACTGTGGACGACTCTGGAGAAACGCCCGTCTGCGGCTATCACCTTACCCGCCCTGCAAGAGTGAAGACCTTCTGGAGATTGAATTGTCACCACAGCACCGCCGTTGATATTCTCGACACTGGTTACCGTCGACCCCAGCATGAACTTTGCACCGCTTTTAATGGCGTTTTGGTAAAGGCAGCGCAGTATATCGGAGCGGCTCAAGTACATCCCCCACAGCTCGTTTTTGATGCACCAGACACGGTAGCCCGATGGCGACATCTTCAGATAGTTGTAATAGGGAATGATGGGTCCTGCGTACTCGTAGCTGAAGCCAATTCCCGGGAACTCAAACCTGGCCGTAACCGGGATTCCTGTGCCGGGCCCTAGCATAGGTTGTCCCGTGCCCAGGACGACATTCACCGGCTCTATGTATTCGTCCGGTACGCAAAATTTCCAGTAAAAGATTGATGCATCAGCCCGAGCTGGCCCGGCAACTTCTCCTTTGCGCTCTATCAGCAGAACGTTAAGACCGTCTTTTGCCAGCGCTGATGCCGCTGTCAGTCCAGCCATCCCGCCGCCAGCAATTATTACGTCGTAGTCCACTGATACACCTCCTTGACGAAATAGGGAATCCGTTCCGGCACGTCGGCAAAGGTCTCGTAGCCACAGAGGTGCACCTCCTCGCACTTCAGCGTCTTGAAGAAGCTCTCGATGGTAGCATTATCGTAGTGACTACCGCTCCGCGCCATGCTGATTCTGAAGCCATACCTGCGCCATTCCGCCATTTGCTCCTCTGAAGCGTATTGTACATCATGCATCAACAGCAGCACTCTCTTATGATTGAAGAGACCAAAGGAGGCACATGAAACGTATCTCCGCCGTGCAAGGTCATTCATCGGTATGTCTCTCGCTTAGTGAAGAATCTTGCCTGCCCTGCACCGTCCTACACCGCAAACGCCAGGTCAGTGTGGACCCCTCGAAACTCCCCCGAGATGGTGAACACCGCAGATGCGGGCTAGTTACTTAAGAACGGGATAGAGGACCGATACAGGAACTCAACCTCCAGGCATTATTACAC